>DASVST010000128.1:0-5899 GCA_036387965.1 Segetibacter sp.
GCTTAATACCACTTCGCCATCACCGCTTACAGCCATACCATTTGATGTAAACTCAGCAGGTAAACCCTTAACCGCGCCTACATAATCTGCAACTTTTGTATTAGGGTTAATTCTGAAAATATGGTTTCTGTAAGTGATTAAGTATAAGTTACCGTAAGCATCTCCAACCATATCGCCACCCCAACTTGTGCACTGACTGTGTACACTTACTGCACCATTTGGATCACCATCAACCAAAGAACCTAAATCGGCAACAGTAGCATTATTATCTGCTGAAAAACGAATTAGATGATTCCCATCATTCGTCAATGCGTAACCATTACCATCAGAAGCAAAAGCCATACGTGTAATCACATTGCCTTCGTCGTAACGGTTAGCAGTTGGAAGCAATTGATCTTTTTGATTATAAACAATTCTGCCTGCAGCATTATTCAAATCAAAAAAGCGTAACTCGGTTCCTCGCATTGTGGTATAGTATAAACGGTTGTTCTTAGCATCGAATGCTGCAGCTGCCACACCTTCTGCCATAGGTAAAGTTCTTGTATCGGCAGTTGTAGCAAGGCGAGCATTTGAAGTATTTACTAATTCAACAGCTTTGTTTGCGGATTGATCAAAATATGTGTTCAGAACCTCTCCTGTTGTTAAATCAATTTCTCTTACTGCATTCCAATTAAAGCTACCTTTTGATTGGCTTGTAATAGCAAATGCCTTAGTTTGAGAATAAGAATTTGCAGAAATTAAAGCCGCTGCAATAGCTAGTGTAGGTAAAATTAGTTTCTTCATAAGCTCAATTTGTTTTCACGAATTTAGATAAAATATTAACACAATTTAACGAATTGTTGCAGCTTCTATTGCCTTTTTTACACTGCCATTTTTTAAGAGCAGTTCCTTAGCGTGCTTATAATCATAGATTTTTAGCTGCTCCATCACCATTTTTATACCGCGGTCTACCAGTTTTTCATTGCTCAACTGCATGTTAACCATGCGATTGTCTTCTACTCTGCCAAGCTTTATCATTACGGAAGTAGATATCATATTTAGAACGAGCTTTTGAGCAGTGCCGCTTTTCATGCGGGTGCTACCCGTAACAAATTCAGGTCCTACAACAACCTCCACAGGATAATCGGATAAGACTGCTATTGGTGAGCCCTGGTTGCAGACGATGCAACCTGTTTTAATATTCCTTTTCCGGCATTCTTCCAGTGCACCAATAACGTAAGGCGTGGTACCACTTGCCGCTAAGCCAATAACCACATCTTTATCGCTAACAAAATGTTTATTCAAATCATTCCATCCTTCTTCTTTACTATCCTCGGCAAATTCTACGGCCTGGGTTATTGCTTTATCACCACCGGCTATTAAGGCTATTACCAATCCATAAGGAACACCATAAGTTGGGGGACATTCACTTGCATCAACAACCCCAAGCCTGCCGCTGGTGCCTGCGCCGATGTAAAATAATCTGCCACCCGCAAGCATTCTGTCACTGATTGCGTTTACCAGTTTTTCTATTTGAGGAATTGCCTTTTCAACTACAAAAGGAACTGTTTTATCCTCGTTGTTTATTGAGGTCAATATTTGTAGTGAAGACATTTTATCTAAATGCCTGTGATTTGATGGTTCTTCTGTTACTCTTATAAATTCTGACATAGAAGGAGATTTCCCGATTCGGATTTTATGCATGAAACTTTACAAGACCATCCATTGGTTTTTGTAATACTCTTCCCAATTCCAGTTCGTATGCACTGCAAAGGTCTTGCAAAACATCTTTAAAGCCAAATGCTATACTTCCAATAAAATGAAGAGGATGTGTCCAGCTTTCGCGGAATTTATATAAGTGATGATAAAAGAAATCATTCAAGCCATCTTCAATAATGTTCTCTACCATGTAGTGACCACGGTTTTCTGCAAGGAAGATTGCGAAGCTGGCGAGATACCTGTTTGGCAGAGGCTTCTTGTATACATTCTCTAAAATCTCTACTGAGTTGGTAACAAACCTTGCATCGAAACGGCTCTTTAAATCTTCATCAAACGTGTCGTATAAAAAATATTGAATAACACGTTTTCCTAAATAGGCACCGCTGCCTTCATCGCCCAAAACATAACCCACGCCAGGACGAATTTTAGTGATCTTTTTTCCATTATAAAAGCAAGAATTAGAACCTGTTCCTAAAATACAAGCCATCCCTTTCTCATTGCCGCACAATGCTCTTGCGGCAGCAAGCATATCAGTATTCACAAGCACCTTTGCACCTTTAAACAAACTTTTTAATGCCTTGGTTATGATGACAACATTATTCGGGTTACTTAAACCTGTACCATAAAAATGAACTTCTTCAACCGGGGCATTCTTTAACTTAGGAAGTAAGTCTTTGTTTAATAGATCAACAATCTGTTCCTGGTTTAAAAAGTAAGGGCTAATGCCCATGGTGAAGATTGTTTTCTTCTTTCCATTATTAACAAGACACCATTCGCATTTTGTTGCACCGCTATCTGCGATAAGTTTTACAGGCATAAGAAAAGTTGTTTTGGTGTTTGATAGTTTGACCCAATTAAACCATTAATAATTCTTTTTTCTTGCTTCTCAGTGATTCAAGAACCTGTTGCAGGCTATCTCTTTCTTCCTTCAATGATGAAATTTTATATGTAAAAGAAAACAACTCATCCTTGTTGATTGGTTTCTCACCAAACATCTTGTTTGTCAATTCCGGATGCTTCTTATTGTAATCTAACATCAATCTAATAGTTTCCTTATTGATTTCACGTTACCTTTTTAGAATCCTCTCTTCCTGGGTGGAGCATGCAATTAGCAGCAGTACAAATAAAAGTTTCTTATTCATCTATTCTTTGATTTTATAAGTTTTTACAAACTCAATTGCCTTCACCATATCATCGTGAAAAATTCTGTCTTCGTGGCAAAAAGATATAACACTTCTAAAATCTGAAAGCACTTGTTGTAATTGTGGTGATGTTTTTAGCGGCTTTCTAAACTCCATTGCCTGTGCAGCTGTCATTAGTTCTATTGCTAAAACCTTTTCCACATTATTTACAATACGCAGGCATTTAGTTGCTGCATTTGCACCCATACTTACATGATCTTCCTGGTTATTGCTGCTTGAAATACTATCGACTGATGCAGGTGTACACAACTGCTTATTCTCGCTTACAATTGATGCAGCAGTATATTGAGGAATCATAAAACCTGAATGCAGCCCAGGATTTTTAACGAGAAATAATGGTAATCCACGCTGCCCGCTGATTAGTTGATAAATTCTTCTTTCGGAAATATTTGCAAGCTCACTCATTGCAATGCTGAAGAAATCAAGTCCTAACGCCAAGGGCTGACCATGAAAATTTCCGCCACTCAAAACAAGATCATCATCAGGAAAAACATTCGGGTTATCAGTTACTGAGTTAACTTCTTTTATAAAAGTATCTAACACAAAGTCGAAAGTATCTTTAGTTGCGCCATGTACCTGTGGAATGCATCGAAACGAATATGGATCCTGCACTTCAACTTTTTGCTTTGAAGCGATTTCGCTGCCGTGTAAAAATCTCCTTATTTCAGCGGCACATTCAACCTGACCTTTATGACTTCTGATTGAATGAACCTTTTCATGAAATGGTTGCGAGCCGCAGTCGAAAGCATCAAAAGAAATTGCTGCTATAGCATTTGCCATTTCGATAAGCTGCTCCGACTTCTTGAAGCAATACATTCCATAAGCAGACATAAACTGGGTGCCATTAATTAAGGCAAGCCCTTCTTTACTTTGAAGTTTAATCGGCTCCCATCCTAACTCATTTAATACATCTGCCGACTGCCTTTTTTCGCCATTGTAGTAAACTTTACCTAAGCCAATCAGAGGCAAACTTAAGTGACTTAACGGAGCAAGATCCCCACTGGCGCCTAAAGAACCCTGCGTATAAATAACAGGAAAAACGCCTGCGTTATACATATCCATAAGCCGGTTAACTGTATCTATTTGTACGCCGCTGTGTCCATAGCTTAGAGATTTAATCTTAAGCATCAGCATCAGCTTAACAATATCTAAAGGAACTTCTTCGCCTAAGCCACAAGCGTGACTTTTTATTAAATTATACTGGAGTTGCTCTATTTGTAGTTTATCGATCCGCACGTTTTGCAGGTAACCAAAACCGGTGTTTACTCCATAGATTAATTCATCTGAATTTTTTACTTTGTTGTCTAAGTATTGGCGACAATTTAAAATCCGTTCATGTGCATCAAAGGTTATTGACACCAGTTGATCAAAATCGAGCAGGTTTTTAACCTGTTGAAAGTTTATGGGTTTTCTATCGAGCGGTAAATAATTATAACTCATCCGTGTTCAACTTCTTTAGGGGCGAAAAGTAGTTATTTTAAAGAGAACACACAAAGGTGCTTTAGTAATTAGGCACCGAGCTATCATTAAGTCATCTCAGTGTATCTGTAAAGCCTACTAGTGAGAATGACACTTTAATTCCTAGCCTCCCACTGCTTCCGCTGTTGCCTTTGCTGAGATTTGATGAAGAGCTTCGGTATAGGTACACGCTCCCTCTTTAATCAACAGAATTTGAGGAGATTGATGTTCAACATCGAAATTCTCTGCGACTGCATCTGATAGATTACGATGGGCAAGAAGATCAAGAAAATAAACAGATTGAACATTAGGAATACTTTCTGCCTCCTTTTCAAACTGATCACGTACACCCATGCTTATAGGGCACGTTGTATTATGTTTGAAGATGATGTTATATCCCTTTGCTGATTTTATTTCCTGTAGCTGTTCTTCACTTTCTAATGGTATAAACTGCATATCCTTGTTTCAGATATTTCGTACTAATACCATTCCAAGGCTGACACACCTTTACTGCTACTGCATGTGTGACAAAAATTAGTATCATCTTAGAACGGTTATAGAACCACTCATTTTACCGTTTGCCTGATCCGTGTTTATGATGTAATAATAAGTTCCAATGGGAACTTGCTTGCCATTAGAGGTACCTTCCCAGGGCTTATCGTAGCCGGTGGATTGAAATACCACCTGACCATAACGATTAAAGATTTGTACAGTACAATTCGCATAAAAGGAAAGCCCCGGTATATTCCATACATCATTTATACCGTCACCGTTTGGAGAGAACGCGTTTGTAATTTTTATTTCTGTAATCGTTGATATCGTAACCTCTGCAGTTGTCCTACACTCACCAGGAGTAACCGCCGTCACTTTGTAGGTAGTTGTTGTGGTGGGGGTAGCCACAGGACTTGCTACGGTAAAGTTATTAAGAGTGGCTGATGGTGACCATTGATAGGAGGCAACGGTACCTGATGTTGTTGTATTCAACCTTATACTACTACCGGAAAATATCGTAGTATCAGGTCTTATATGGATAACCGCTGGTGTATCAACAGTAAGAATTATCCTTTTTGATGAAACAGGTTCAGGTAGTACACAAGTCAGGTTACTAGTAATACTGCAGGTAACCACATCACCGTTTTTGAACGTATTACTAACAAACACGCTATTGTTTGTTCCTGAATTAATACCATTAACTTTCCACTGGTAAACCGGCGTGCTTCCACCTTTAACGGGTGTTGCTGAAAAGGTTATTGGTGAGCCTGTGCAGATAATTGTATCACTGGCGCTTATTAATACTGCCGGTATATCGGTTGGTGTATTAATAACAGTTATTGAATTACTTGAAGCTGAGGAAGTGGTTAAACAATCTTTATCATTATTCGTGAGCTCACAGCTTACTACATCACCGGCATTTAACCCTGAAGGCGAAAACGTACTGCTATTGTTTGCCGCACCGGCATTCTTATCATTTATCTTCCATTGATAAGTAGGATTTGCTCCTCCGAATACTGATGATGCTGTAAATAAAGGCTTGATACCTG
>DASVST010000129.1:0-2158 GCA_036387965.1 Segetibacter sp.
CACGTTGGGCACCACTTGCAAATAATCCAAAGGCGAAAATCGTAGTCAACTTCTAAGAGAGACTAATTGAAATCCTGATTTCAAAGGCAGCAGTCAAAATTCTTCTTCTAACTTCCGTGGTCGGTCGTCGGTCGTCGATGGTCAGTCGTCGTTCGTCTTCTCCCATTGCGCTTCTGTTTTGTTGCAGTAGCTTTGAAAAAATTTCTGATATGAAAAAATTTCTTGTTATTGCTATTGCTTTTACATGCTTATGCAGCGAACAAATTATGGCGCAGGTTAACATGCCAGCTCCAAGTCCAACCCAAACCATTCGCCAGGATTTTGGAATGGGAAGAATAGAACTAACTTATAGCCGCCCAAGTGTTAAGGGACGTAAGTTGTTTAAAGAAAACAGTGAGCTTGCACCTTTAGGTAAATTATGGCGCACAGGCGCTAATGCCGCAACCAAAATAAAGTTTACAGATAAAGTAATGATGGGTGGAAAATCAATCGATACCGGAACCTACGTGTTATACACCATCCCAAACAAAAACAATTGGGAAGTTATACTAAACAAGGGCCTGACAAACTGGGGAGTTGATGGCTATAAAGAGTCTGAAGATGTGGTACGTTTTACAGTGCCTTCTCATTCGGTAAAACCTGCTGCTGAAACTTTTACAATACAGATATCAAACATCAACCCCGAAAGTGCAGCATTGCACATAATGTGGGGCGGTACAGGTGTAAATGTTCCAATCACAACCAATGTAAAAGATCGCTTGAGAGCACAAATTGAAAATGCACTTAAGGCGGATAAAAAGCCAATGCCTTACCAGCAAGCGGCAAATTTTTACTACGAGTGGGATAAAGATTATGCGAAGGCTTTGGATTATACAAACAAGGCAATCGAAGGCAATCCAAAAGCTTTCTGGCTTTACCTGATGAAGGCAAGAATACAAAAAGATATGGGTGATAAAACAGGATCAAAAGCCAGCGCGCAAAAAACAATTGAGATAGCCACAGAAGCTAAAAATGACGATTATGTAAGAATGGCTAAAGACCTTATGAAATAGTTGAAGAAGAAAATTATTTATGTACTAAGCGATAGAATATAGATCTAGCATTCGTTGCGTCGCACACTTCAACTTTAGTACATGATTCTTCATTGATAAAAGACCGCAAATTATTGTGGTCTTTTATTTTTTATGCAACGACTGGTTTCTTAAAGACTAACTGAAGAAGGTATGAAATGAAAACAACAAACAAGGCACCTGCAACATTCAACCATAAAAAGCTTAACCCAATAACCTTGAATTGGTTGAGAAAAAACAAAGTGACCACTCCGATCTCTGAAACAATCGCCGCCCAGAAAACTGCTTTGCCTTCAATCTTCTTAATGTAAAAGGCAACAAGAAAAATCCCAAGTATCACCCCGTAAAATAAAGAGCCTAAAACATTCACCGCTTCTATAAGGCTGCCCATTCTATTTGCAAACTGTGCAACGATAATGCAAAATACTCCCCAAGCCAAAGTGTACCATTTAGACGTCGTGTATTGTATTGCTTCTTCTTCAGAAATGGATTTGGTTACCTTTTTAAACCTCAAATGGAAGTCTATCATTGTGCACGAAGCAAGCGAGTTTAACGCCGCAGCAATAGAACCCCATGCAGCAAGAAATATAATAGCAATCAGTAATCCAACAAGACCAACCGGCATATAATCAACAACGAAACGGAGAAAAATATAGTTAGTATCATTGTTATCAGCTGATGGCAAAGCCTTCTTTATATAACCTTTGTAATTATTTCTAAGCACTTCAAGTTGCTTGTTTCCAGCTTGAAGACTGTCTTTTAAAGCAGTAGCTTCCGGTGTATCATCCTGCTTGCTTCTGATATAAGAAAGTCCTCTTTGTGTTTGAGCCTGCTTCAGATAGTTATATTGCTTATTCGTTTCAACCATTGAATCCCTGTAAGATGTTGCCAAAGCTTTTTGTTCAACAGCTCTATTAAAAAAAACAGGAGAAGGTTGAAACTGGTAAAAGGTAAAGAGCAATGCACCAATAAGTAGAATGCAAAATTGCATCGGCACCTTAACCAATCCATTTATTAGCAAACCAATTTTACTCTCCGTAGTATTCTTTGCTGTAAGATATCGTCCTACCTGGCTTTGATCTGTTCCA
>DASVST010000130.1:0-2820 GCA_036387965.1 Segetibacter sp.
AATTGCGGGAGCAAATATACGCATGTCCTTTTTTTTCGTCAAATTATAGGCAATGAAAAACTGTAAAAACTTAGTTAAGGATGTGCTTTGAACAGTTCCTGCGGATAGGTTACTGACGCTAAAAACAAACCCTGTGGAGGAGAGGCAAAATCAACAAGCAAGTTATCCTCAGTAGTAGTAGTGAAGACAGAAGAGAATTGTTCTAGAGATAATTTATTCCTACCCACTCTAAGCATTGTGGCTACAAGAGCTCTTACCATTCCTCTTAAGAAACGATTTGCCTTTACTTTATATACCAGGCAGCCAGGCTCCTGTACCCATTCGCTTTTGACGATGTTGCAGATATGTGTTTTTACCTGAGCGTTCTTTTTTGAGAAAGCTTCAAAATTCGTGTTTGAAAGAATGGTAGTGGCGGCGTTATTCAAGCTATCCAAGTTTAGGTGATAAGGATAAAAATAACCCCTATCTAACATAAACGGGTCTTTTGAACTATATATGTAGTAGTGATATTCTCTTGCAAGAGCATCAAACCTACAATGTGCCTCTTGAGTGACCGGAGGGATTCTTTTCAATACAATATCAGGAGGAAGCATTGCATTTAGGTTATACAGAACAGTAGGCTCTATTGCATCCTCTACATCACCATGAAAATAATTTTGAAGAGCATGCACACCTGCATCTGTACGAGAGGAACCGGTTAAAGGAATAGGCTTTTTAAAATAAACCTGCAACACTTTTTCTACTTCTGCCTGGATTGTATTTGCATTTTGCTGAACCTGGAAGCCCGCATATTTAGTGCCTTTGTAGCTGACTTCAAAAAAGTATCTCATTGCAGAAATTTAATGAAGAGCCTGCTATTTGTTCAGCATCACTTGTAGCTTGTTCGCATAAGAGACATCTGAAAATTCCTTCTCAAGGGTCGGATATTCGATGTAGTCGTAAACAAAATCATATAAAGCTGCGAACAATTTATACTTTCCCTGATCCTTTGGAAAAAGTGCGGACAATTTCTTTACCTGGAGAGTGGTAAAGCATTTATTCTTTGAAACCTTAAGTGCTTCGTCTATCATTTTAGTCCCGTTGCTTTGTGCAGCCATTTTTCTACGTAAACGAGCATAGTCTTCGCTGGTTAGAAGGTGAACGCATTTCCTGTTATAACCATTCTGGAAGTCGTGAATCAATACATCTTCATCCCCATATTGATCTGCCGAAGCCCATTTGAATATAGAACTCCCATTAGAAAATCTATTCATTTGTGGTACAAAGGCTTCCTCTTTTTGAGTTGGAATTACCACATCGATAGTATCGTAGCTTTTACCCCGAACATCGATGTATAGTAACGATACATTATTGGCACCATTAACCTCCGATATCTTGTTGATTCCGCTTTTTAGCTTAACCGTTGCTGTAGTACGGGTAGATTCTTTTTTAGAGATTGGTTTCTTGCCTGTGTTTGTTGGGGTTTTTGCCGTTGTATTGTTTTTCTCTGATTCAGTTTTAGTAGTTGAGCCAGCATTTCTATCGTTTTTCGCGTAGGTGTCCACCGGAGTAGCAGATAAGGTAGCATAAGTCTGCATGTCTGTCAATCCTACAGTGCTGTTTCCAATAGCATTTAAAGTATATCCAACATCCTTTTTCTCGATGACAGAAGTAAACCTTGACTCAGGGAATTTTGCATCTTTAAATTTGACGTTTAGATCGTACTGCCCACTTTTTAGGCGTGGTATGATGACATAACCTGTACCTGTTGAATTGAACTGTTTATCATTAACAGTTACAGTAAAAGGTTGGCGGGTTTCGGACTGAATGTAAATAAAATGGTTTTGGGCAAACACAAGGCACCCTTTCAGCGCCAGTGTAATCATTAAAAGCAAAAGATATTTATTCATAATATTATATAACGTCTAAAATCAAAAAACAAATCTACCGAAAGGAACTTTAATTTTATTCTTTAAGCTCACACCCTGTTCATCATCACATAAAATTGTGATTTGCGAGTATGGGTTACGGCTATTTTTGCATCCTTATTCAAAATCTTCCTTTACAATGACAAAATATGTACTGATTTTTTTAGCTGCCTGTATCTCTGCAAACTCATTTGCACAATTCACGTTTAACGAAAGGGATGAAAGCTGGAAAAAAATCTATCGCTCAACCGAACCCAGAATTAATGATCTCGTGCATACCATGCTCGATGTAAGTTTTGACTACACCAAAAGCTACTTAAATGGTAAAGCATGGATAACGCTTAAACCTCACTTTTACAATACTGATACTTTGCGTTTAGATGCTAAGGGAATGAATATCCATAAAGTGGCTATTGTGCAAGCAGGGAAAAATAAAGATCTGAAATATACTTATGACAGCATGACTTTGCTAGTAAAGCTGGATAGAATGTATAAAGGAGGTGAGGCATATACAATTTATATCGATTACACAGCAAAGCCTAATGAACTAAAGACACAAGGAAGTGCAGCGATTACGGATGCAAAAGGTTTGTACTTTATTAATCCTTTGGGTACTGAACCGAATAAGCCAACCCAAGTTTGGACACAAGGCGAAACGGAAGCTTCTTCTGTTTGGTTTCCAACAATTGATAAGCCTAACCAGAAAACTACGTCGGAGATATCGATGACAGTGCCTGCCAAGTATGTAACGTTATCTAACGGTAAGCTAACTGTACAAAAGAAGAACACCGACGGAACACGTACAGATACATGGAAAATGGATCTTCCGCATGCGCCGTATTTATTTTTTATGGGTGTAGGCGATTATGCGATAGTAAAAGACACTTACAAAGGAAAAGAGGTAAGCTATTAC
>DASVST010000131.1:0-1772 GCA_036387965.1 Segetibacter sp.
AGCTAAGAACGATGGTTCGGCTACAGTGTGGAATGGCACCATGAACAAAGATCCAAAGAAGTGGACAGGTACTTATCCCCTTGGCATAACGCTGGCTTCGTATACGCCACTTGTATTACGCTCAGCTGACCAGTTCAGACCACCGGCTCCGCCTGAGTTTGAAGCCGAAATGAAAGAAATGAAGAACTTCAAACCTAACTTTAAACAACGGGCACTTGCGTATTATTGGGCAAGCACAGGAGACTCGTGGACAGATCTTGCGGGTCAAAAAATGTTTGAATACCGCATGAGTGATGATGCGCCTGCAGTTGCAAAAATATATGCCGCACTAACTACAGCATATCACGAGGCAGCAATAGCAATAATGGACGCTAAATATGCCTATTGGGGAATAAGACCAAGCCAGTTCGATACCACCTACAAGCCCCTAATAGCAACACCACCATTCCCGGGTTATCCATCAGGTCATGCAGCAGGCGCTGCAACTTCAAGTGCTGTTCTCGAGTACTTCTTTCCTGCTGATGCAAAGCAGTTTAGACAGATAGCACAAGATTGTGCAGACTCTCGTTTTTATGCCGGTATTCACTTTCGAACCGATAACGAAGTAGCACTAACAATGGGTAGAGCACTGGGGAAGTATGTAGTTGAAACATTGGTAAAGAAATGATTTGACAGTAGCAATGCTTTAAGACAGAGATGTCATTTAATGTTTCTCATTTGTGTTGTTAATACAATGCGATTACGAGCCCCGTTTTTACGGGGCTCTATGTTTTAGCACTTTGAAGGGTAACTATTTTTCTGAGTTTAATAATCTCTAATGAAAGACTCTATAAACTGAATATGGGTGCCGAAATAAATTCTAAAGAATATTTTCTAATCCGAAGAAATTTTACCGCCTCTATAAAATCATCTTGCAGTTTCAAATTTCTTTGTATTTTGTTATTCACAACATCATTACACTTAGTGATAGTTGTAATTTTTCAACCCTAAAAACTGCTATATGCCTAAACCCTTTACCCGGCAATTTAAACGTATTCTCTTTTTTGTCGTTTTCTTTTTATCATCCTCATACCTGTTTGCACAAGTACGTATTAGCGGTAGAGTTACAGATGCTAATGGTAGTCCTGTTACCGGCGCATCCGTAACAATAAAAAATACAGCTATTGGAACTACAAGTGGAAATGATGGGACTTACCTACTTAATGCCTCTTTGAGAAACGGACAACACACTGTGCAGATTTCTTCTATCGGATTTAAAACTGCTGAAAATGCAATATCAGTAACAGGTGCGGGTTCATTCACTTTCGATGCATCTCTTGCTACAGATGTATCTGGTCTCGATGAAGTAGTAGTAACAGGTACTTCTGCCGGAACAACACGCCGGCAGTTAGGCAGCTACATCAGTACTGTAAAATCTGAAGACCTTACTCGTGGAGCCACCAGTAATGTTCTCGCTGCTCTACAAGGTAAAACTCCCGGTGCACAGATTACCCAAAATTCAGGAGATCCTGCTGGAGGTGTTTCAGTGCGGTTGCGTGGTATAAGCTCTATTTTATCTTCATCAGAACCGTTATATATAGTAGATGGAGTAATTGTAAACAATTCTACAAATCGTGTTACCAATACTTCAGCAAATTACGACGGAGGCAACTTCATTGGTAGCATTGGGCAGAACCGACTAGTTGATATTAACCCTGCAGACATAGAAAGAATTGAGGTTTTAAACGGCGCGGCAGCAGCAGCTATTTATGGTAGCCGCGCTAATGCTGGTG
>DASVST010000132.1:0-3104 GCA_036387965.1 Segetibacter sp.
TTCTTAACGCCTTTTTTATAAGGTCGTCGTTCTGTGCAAACAAAATACTTAACCTTATAAAATTTTAAATAATCTTAAATGCGAAATAATCAAAATCCTACAATACTAATTTTAGGTGCCAGCGGAACGATAGGTAAGCAAGTGATAAAAGAACCGGAAGGTAAACCTGTCAGGGTCCGGTTTACTTCACGTAAACAAGACGTGGTGGAGCAACTTTGTTGCGAAGGGAATTGCAGCCAATTTTCGGCTCCGGTTTTTCACGCCGGCAGTTAGAACTTTTTCGCCAGTTCTATAAGACCTTTCCAATTGCGAACACACTGTATTCGCAAATAGGATGGAGCCAGTACAAGCTACTTATCCGAATGGATAATCAAGAGAAGATAGACTTATACATAGCTGAAACAACGAAGAATAACTGGTCTGTACGTAGTTTAGAAAGGCAGAAGACCAGAAGATTTTATTGTATCAGTGATAAGCGAAATGATCAAAGAATAACTTCTGTGTTACTTAATTAAACAAATGCCTGCCGGGATACAGCAGGCATTTTTTATATCACAAGAAATATCTTTCGACTACTCGGTCCTCAAATTTTCGACCGGGTTAGCATTTGCTGCTTTCAGTGTTTGGGACAGGATTGTTGCCAGCCCTAATACCATCATGATCACCAGACTAACGAATACTTCTACAAATCCCACTTGTATGCTGTAATGCTGGGTGCTGGATAGTATTTGGTTGAAAATGAAGTATATGATAGGAATTGTAATTAAGCTGGCAATAGCCATCAGCATAACAAAATCCTTAGACAAAAGAATTACAAGACTTTTTGCAGTTGCACCTAATACTTTTCTTACGCCTATCTCTTTATACCGCTTTTTGTTTGCGAACGATACCGTGCCCAACAAACCAAGACATGCTACAGTAATCGCTAACAGGCCAAGGAAGCCCCATAACTTCATTATCATAATGTAAAAGCTGTAGGCATCTTTTATCTCCTCAGAAAATAATCGCGCAGTAAATTTTCCTTGTCCACCAATTCTCTTCCACAGCTTCTCCATATCTGAAATGCTACCGAGTGCATTGCCGCCTTCCATCTTCATATTAGCGTACACAAATTTTTCCGGATTATATTCAAAAAAGAAAGGGCTGATAACGTCTTCAAGCCCGGAATAATGAAAACTCTTCAACACACCTGCGATGCGGAATTCACTACTATCATTCAGCGTGATTATTTTATCAATGGCGGCGGAAGGCTCTTTAAGATTTAACGCTTTCGCAAACTCTTCATTCACAATAATAAACCTCGGGTTCTCCGATTTATCCGGGCCAAAATCTCTGCCTGCAAGTAAGGTTAATTTCATGTTGGAGATGAATGCTTCATCCACCGACATTGAGGTTACTGCTATCGAATCAAACGCCCCTTTGGTTTTTATATATCGTTTGTTAGCAGTCCCAAGTCCTAAAACATGAGACGACATGGAGATTCGATTGACACCCGGTACTTTTTCAAATTCAGTTTTAAATCTTTGCGGATCCATGTTTTGAAGTTCAACATCGAGAACCTGTTCCTGTTCGAAACCAAGGTTGTAATTAACGGAGTATTGATATTGTCGCATTATAATAACCACAGCCATGATAAAGCCAAGAGAAATTACAAATTGAGTCGTCAATACAAACTTGCGGAAGAATGACCGGCCACTCGTTTTTACTTCTTTACCTGTTAAGGCAACAATGGGCGAAAGCTTTGAGAAATATAGTGCAGGAACAAAACCTGAAACGGCGCCTACCAGCAATGCAAACACAAAGAAGCCAACAAAAGTTTCCCACGTTGGCGTTAGGTCTAGCGGAGTCGTTTCAATCATCGACATTAAAATATCTTTTCTCACTACTTCATAAACCAAATACGAAAGCATCAACGCCACCAGCACGATGGTAGTGGCTTCCACAATAAACTGCAAAATGATTTGCTTCTTTCGACCGCCCATTACCTTTCTTACCCCGATCTCTTTCATACGCTCCAACGATTGTGCAATAGAGAGGTTCACATAGTTAGCACAGGCTGGCACCAATACTATTAGTGTTATTAAACCGAAAACCACAATTTCCAGGTAACTCCAGTTGGAGCCGATGGGGTCTAGTAAGTCTTCAGAGCCCGGTGTAATATCACCCATGGCCTGGAGGGTGAAAGTAACTTTGCTTTTTTCCCGCGCATATCGTTCCTTCTCTATATTATTAACAAAGCGCTCCACGTTATTTGTATTGGCATCTTTGCGAAGAAGCATATACACAAAGGAGCCTTTATACGATTTCCACCCTTGTTTCGGATCAAGAAAAACAGATTTCGGATGCCCTACTATTGTGGAGAAGGAGGCACCCGCGGAAAAGCACATGTGCGAATTCTTAGGCACGTCTCTACAAATACCTGAAACCATAAAACTTCCGTAACCTTCTATAGTTAACATTTCGCCTATTGGCTCCTTGTCGCCGAAGATCGTTGTTGCTTCCGTTTCGGTGAGCACAACGCTATTAGGGTTGCTAAGCGCTGTTGCCTTACTTCCCTTCACCAACGGGAAGTTGAACATTTCAAAAAAGCCCGGATCTGCAAAATACCCGGAAAGTCCAATTTTTTTATCGCCATAAACAGCATTGCCATAAAGCGATCGATGAATGCGCACCACTTTTTCTACGCCGCTAAATTCTTGTAGGTTTTTAGCAAGATGGGTGGGCGCGGAGGCATACTGCGGGTTTTCCTGCTTATCTAACAGTTGAGAAGTGACCCGGTAAATGCGATCACCGTTGGGATGAAAATCGTCGAAGCGGGAAAGAAAGGTGAAAAAGGCGATAAATAAAAGGGTGAGCGACATGCCCAGTGCCAGGCCTATTACATTTAAGATGGTGAAGAATTTATTTTTAGAAAGATTGCGAACTGCTACTTTTAACAAATTCCTGAACATAAGCCGGTGTTTTGGGTTGTTGGATCATGAACTGCTTAAACTCCCTACTGCTACCTTAGTATTTATAACTCCTCGTAATTATTACTTAAGTTGTGCCAACATGGTTATGCTTTGATGTGCAGATACTTATGCGCCACATCCAGCTTATTGTGT
>DASVST010000133.1:0-9014 GCA_036387965.1 Segetibacter sp.
TTACAAGAAGTCATTAACAAGATCAGGGTAGTAATACAAATAAGAGCTTTCATAGTTAGTTGCTTAGAGCAAATGTAATAAAGTTGCAGAAGGATAGTTGAAAATTAACTGTGTGATAAGGCTGCCACCTTTTCTGCGATCACAGGTGATAAAGCAACACCCATTCCATTACATGCTATTGCAGCTATAATGTTTTTACTTACTTCTTCAACTACGGGTAATTTAGAACATGTTAGTCCCATTATTCCACTCCATCTATGAGTAATATCGTAAGTAGTATTTTTTAGAATATGATCTGAAAGAAACTGTTCTAATTTGTGTTGATTGTTATCTGTAACAAGCATATCTGTCGTTTCTTCCTGCTCAAACGCAGTGTTTCGTGCTCCTCCTATTAATACTCTATTTCCGAGGTTGCGGAAATAATAAAAACCCTTCTCAAAATGAAAGGTTCCTTTCATTTTTAATCCTTTGATAGGAGACGTCACCAGTACCTGCCCACGTGCAGGCTTAAGGTTGAATTCGGGCATTAACTTAGCTGATAAAGCATTCGTTGTAACGATTAATTTTTTAGCTGTTAATGAATATCTATTTGCTTGAACCGATACTTTATTACCATCATCTTCCCAGCCTGTAATCTCTATACCAAATAAAATTTGTATACCTGCAGATTGAACTTTTGTAATTAGAGCCTGTACAAGTTTGCCGCTATGCAATCCGCCTTCATGCTTATTTTCTACCATTGCATCAAAACCTGCGAAATTGAATTTTGACAATTTCTTATTAGAGAAAGTAAAGCTGTTTTTCTCACCTGAAATTCGTTTCAGTCCTTTGTTTAACCAAGGTAAGTTGTCGGAGATATCATCAATATTGTGGGTGTTATTTCTAAAACATTCATATCCGCCACAATCATCATAGCTTATAACTTTATCTCTAAAATTCTTCCGGATCTTGCTTATTCCTTTGTAGCGCATTTCTACAATACTCCACATCTTATCTTCACCAAAAAGGGTAGCATCGTGTAGCATTTCCGAGGGACTTCCGAAACATGCAAAGCCTGCGTTTCTTGTAGAAGCTCCCATCGGGATAGTTCCCCGTTCAATAATAGTTATCTTCGCCTTAGGATTTTTAGCCTTTATTTCTAAAGCTGTCCATAAGCCCACCAATCCGCCTCCGGCAATTAAAAAATCCCGCGGAGCAAAAAAGCTTTCTTCTTCCCAAATACTTATGGATGACTGTATCATAACTGGATTGAAAGATAAGTAGTTAAAGTAAAATAAAAAATGGTTGGTATCATTTTTGGTTTGTACGCATCAAATCGGCATCCCTATAAAACTTAGGTCATCCATAAAAATCTTATTATGAAGAAAATTATCTTTTCGATTGCATTAATAACATCAACCCTTACTTTCTCAGGTTGTGAAACTGCTCAACAAATTCTAACAGGAATTGGAAATACATCAGGAGTTGGGGGAGTAGGAGGACTTTCTAACGCTGATATTGTTTCGGGTTTAAAAGAAGCCTTATCAGTGGGAACACAAAATAGTGTACGCCAGGTGTCTTCGTTAGACGGGTTTTTAAAGAATGCTGCGATAAAAATTTTAATGCCTGAAGAGGCAAAAAAAGTTGAAAGTACTTTACGTAGCGTGGGAATGGGAAACCTTATAGACAAAGCGATAACTTCTATGAATCGCGCTGCAGAAGATGCTGCAAAAGGAGCAGGGAACATATTCATCGGCGCTGTTAGGCAGATGACAATTACTGATGCCGTCAACATTCTTAAAGGCGGTGACTTTGCTGCGACAAATTATTTTAAAAGCAAGACAACTGATCAATTAACAAACTCCTTCAGACCGGTAATTGAAACTGCTTTAGCAAACACAAATGCAACAAAGTATTGGAAAGATGTTTTTTCAGCTTATAATACTTTTTCTAAAACTCCGGTAAATACTGATCTTACAGCTTATGTAACACAAAGAGCGATGGACGGTATTTTTTACCAGGTAGGTTTAGAGGAGCAAAAAATTAGAAGGGATCCTGTTGCAAGAACTACAGATATTTTAAAGCGTGTTTTTGGTAGCAGCCTTGCACAAGGTCAAAGTGGCTATTAAAGAGCTCTGTACACAACTATACTTCTTTTCTGAAATCTGATTATGTGGCCTGTAAATTGTCGCCTCTATTGGATGACAGAAGCGATATTTAAACTTAAGGATGGGCGCAACCTGGGGTATGCGATCTATGGATCAACTGATGGGGAGCCGGTACTTTATTTCCATGGTACGCCCAGCTCAAGGCTTGAGCCATTGTTGTTAACCAACTACAATAAAGATCCAGATCAACTAGCCAATCATTATAGTTTATGTCTCATTGCTATTGACCGTCCTGGTATCGGAAATTCTACATTCGATGCAAACGGTAGTTTTACCTCTTTTTCACATGATGTAAATGAGCTTATGGCTCACATTAAGATCAGTAAATGTAAAGTACTCTGCTGGTCAGGCGGCGGAACATATGTATTGTCCATCGCATATCATTTTCCACAGCTAATAGAGCAGGTGTACATAATAACGGGCTTTAGCAGAAGCTTTAAAGAGGAGCGTGTATTTAAAAATATGAATGGCAACATTTATTATTTCTGGTCAGCTAAAAATATTCCATGGGTAATGAGGGGAATAATGAATTTTGTAGCAAAGAAGGAGGCGCATAGACCGATACCTAAATGGCTTTCACAATTACCGGATGTAGATCATGATTTACTAAATCAAAAGGCAGCCATTAATCAAGTTGCAAAAGTAACCCTGAGTGAAGCATGCAGATTTGGAAGCAGGGGAATAGTTCATGAAGCTGCTTCTTACTTTAAAGAAACCGGGTATGTCTTAAATCAAATTGTTCAGCCTGTACATTTTTGGTGGGGCACAAAAGATAATACAGTTACCAGGATACACGCCGAAGCAGTGGAAAGACAAGTACCAGACTCAATAATGCACTACAAAGAAAACGAAGGGCATTTATCTATCTATGTAAACTATTTTGAAGAGGTTCTTGAAACAATTGCAAAAAAGTAGAATGGGTAATTCATTCTTTAACACACCATAACTTAAGTGTTCTCTTAAAAATATCTTCATCTGGAAAACTAATTATTTCATGTCGTATCTTGAACCGCTTTAGACCATGACCAATGAGATTTATTAAGTTTTTCTTTCTTTCTTTTCTAACATTCACCACTTTAAACATTAAGGCTCAGAAAAAAACAGGCACTGTAACAGGGTTTGTTCTTGACGAGAATGACAAACAGTTGAGTAATGTAAGTGTTAGTATACTCGGCAGAGAAAAAGGCACCACAACAAATGACTCTGGAAGGTTTACTTTGCAGGTTCCGTCAGGACGTCCTGTTGCATTAATCTTTTCATATACAGGGTACAAAACTTACCAGAGAAATTTTAGTCTGTTCGATGGTGAACAGGAAGCCGTTACAATAAGGTTACAAAGAGGCGAAAATGTTTTAGAAGATGTTACAGTACGGGACAACAGGGGAAGAAGGGAAGCAGGACGTGTAGACATAGATCCAAATGTTGCTATCCTGAATCCATCGCCCTTAGGTAACATTGAGAGTCTGATAAAAGTTTTTGTAGGCAGTAACAATGAATTGACGAGCCAGTACAATGTAAGGGGTGGTAGCTACGATGAAAATTTAATTTACGTCAATGACTTTGAAGTATTTCGACCTTACCTGGTACGCAGTGGTCAGCAGGAAGGATTGAGTTTTATTAATCCTGAAATGACAAGTAATGTCAAGTTTTTTAATGGAGGATTCCAGGCGAAGTATGGAGATAAAATGAGTAGTGTGTTAGACATTACTTATAGAAAGCCCCGCCGAACTGCAGGTTCAGCTTATATCGGTTTATTAGAGCAGGGCTTACATTTAGAAGGTGCCGCAAGAGATCAGAGGTTTACCTACTTACTTGGTTTTCGAAACAGGAGTAACCGTAACCTGTTAAGCAGCCAGGAGACAAAGGGAAACTATATCCCATCATCATCCGACGCACAAGGGCTGATAACATTCCAGCCAAACAAAAAATGGTTGCTTGAACTTTTGGGTAATGTATCTAAAAGTAAATTCACGTTATATCCTGAAGAAAGTAAACTCTCATCAGCAGTTTTCTCACCATTATTCAGCGCAAACCTTGCCGTTGATATATATTTTGAAGGACAGGAAAAAGATAGGTACAACACAAACATGTTAGGTTTGTCTGCAACCTATCAGCCGCGAAAAAACTTACGGTTGAAGTGGATGCTCAGCAGGTTTGAAAACAATGAATCTGAGAACATAGATATTACTGGTGCCTATCTTTTTGGTGAACGAGATTTCGACAGATCAAAACCAACATTCGGCTTAATCGTAAATCCTCTTGGTGCCGGTGTTTTTCAAACGTTTGCCCGTAACACTCTAAATATTGAGGTTTGGAATGCATCTCTGAAAGGGACGCTTGATAAAGGCAAACACGTTATACAATTTGGCGCTGGCATCGACCGACAAAATATTTTTGACAAACTTCACGAGTGGGAGTATAATGATTCAGCAGGTTATTCATTACCATATACGCCTAACAATCTTCAGTTAAGTAAAGTTTTGAATAATAAGGCTGATATAAGCATTAACCGGCTTAGTGGTTTTGTGCAGGATAATATACAATTTCACGATTCATCAGATGTTACCTTGCAATTGGGATTGAGGTATAATTACAATACACTCAACAATGAGTTTTTGTTTTCGCCCCGCGCAAGCTTTTCTTTTAAACCAAAAAATTGGGTAAAGGATATTGTTTTCCGCGCAGCCGCTGGAGCATATCACCAACCTCCTTTTTACCGGGAACTTCGCCGGTATGATGGAACCGTGAATGAAGATTTAAAAGCACAGAAAAGCTTTCAATTCTCTGGTGGATTCGATTATGCCTTTAAATGGTTGCAACGTCCCGCAAGAATAACTACTGAGCTTTATTATAAAGGAATGTCAGATGTTGTTGCTTACGATATCGATAACGTTCGGGTAAGATATAGTGGAGAGAATAATGCCAAAGCTTATGCCGCCGGAATAGAAGCACGTTTTTTCGGAGAGCTTGTTAAAGATGCTGAAAGCTGGGTAAGCCTGGGGTTTATGCGAACTAAAGAGAATCTAAAAGGCGACACTTATCTGAATTATAAACTAGACAGTTTCGGTCAGCCGATTTCAAGCACCCTTGTTGATGTTGGATGGCTTCGTCGCCCAACCGATCGCATGATTACTTTTGGAATGTTCTTCCAGGATTACTTAAGTACAAACAAAAACTTCAAAGTGTATCTAAACACGCTGTATGGCAGCAATCTTCCGTACAACATTCCCGGAAGTGTTAAGTATAGAAATGCACTTGTTATAGATCCATACATTCGTGTTGATCTTGGTTTAAGCGCTTTACTGCTCGACACTGATAAGAGTAACCGACGCAGCCATAGCCCATTCAGAAGCTTCCAAAACATCTGGGCAAGCCTTGAGATATTCAACTTAATAGATCGGGCAAATACAATCAGTTATCTGTTGATTAAAGACTTTGCAAACAACATCTTCACCATACCGAACAGGCTTACACCAAGATTGCTGAACTTAAAGTTAGTTGCGAAGTGGTAAGAAAGGAGGAGATATAGAGTCATTTTTTAGACCTTATAACTTAGTACTTACAACTTATCACTTCTATTCGAAGAATATCTTTATAGTTTGATAAAACCATTTATTCTGTAAACCTATACTTTGTTTTTGCATAGCATCAGAGAAGCCTTGCAGGCCAAATAAACCTGCAGCGTTCCCTTTATTAATCGCTATTTCAAGATAACCGGCAGAATTAAAAAAGGCAACTTTTTCACCTTGTGGTACATCCGCATACGTTTCGCTTATGGTATCAATTACCTCGTCGCGTTTAAAAACTATTTTAAAGTCTCTGCCGTTTCTTTCCCTGTCAAAATCTTCCTTAGTAATGTTTACAATTACGTTCTCAAAGTTATCAATGTATAGAATTTGTCCCTCCATAGTTGTGGGACTTGTCACGTACTTTAATCTTAGTTTTTCTACCAGGTTTGTAACAGGCTCTCCAACTTCATTCAGTTTTGCACCTTGTATAATCTTTTGAATAGCATTTACAATTATTAATGTACACGTTAGTGTTGTTGGCAATATTGCATGAGGCAACGGCAGTGCAACAACCTCATCAGGTGTTCCATCAACAATCATCGTAAGTAATCCATTGTTTGCGCATGCAATGTATTGTCCGTTGTGGCAAGCCAGCAACATTTCCGAAGGCTTGTTATCAAACATGTTAACTAGTATAACATGGAAAGTATCCGGAGGAAAATAGCGGAAAGCACTATCACAGAAATATGCAGCCTGTGGGTAATTGAAAGATGAAAGCTGGTGCGAAACATCAACAATAGTAAGCTGTTGATTTATGCTGTATAATTGCCCCTTAACCGCAGCAACAAGATAATCCTGTTGACCAATATCAGTAGTAAGTGTAAGAATAGGCATTGGTTATTGCACGCAGTTTTACTTAGGATCGGATATAAAGGATAAGGGTTGAAGAATCTTATGTTACCGGCATTTAAACTTTACCAACCATCGTTGTGTCACTCACTTGTACGGCTTGTTCTTTATTTATCTAAAGGTCGTCGGGCAAAGCGACTATAAATTTCTCAATCAGTATAATATATGTTTTCATTGTTGATAAATATCCGCTGCATTGGCATCTATCCACAAGCATTTTGACGGGCTTATTTAACTAAGCCACCATCTTTAAAGTAAAACTTCCTGATTAACTTATCAGCCCAGGAGGGAAACACTTTTGACATAAACATTGTCTGGCGGCCAATACCCGTTAAGAGTAATGTTCTTTTCCTTTTCTCAATCGCTCTAAGAATATGTTTAGCACATTCTTCAGGAGACATCATTTTGTTTTCATCCATCGGGCTTTCCCCCTGTGGTTGTGCATCTTTATTTAAAGCGGCATTTCTTATATTGCTAGAGGTAAAACCAGGATATATCCACATCACATTTACATCGTGTTCAAACATCTCTGTACGCAGTGCTTCCAGGAAACCCGTAACAGCAAATTTGCTTGCACTATATCCCGTTCTCCCCGGCAAACCTCTGAAGCCCGCAACTGATGAAATGCCTGCTATGGTTCCTTTGTTTTTAATAATCTCATCAATTGCAAAACGGGTGCAATAAGCTGTTCCCCAAAAGTTAACATCCATAAGCTTACGCAGCGTTTCCATGTCGATCTCTCTAAATAAAGCCCTCATAGAAACACCGGCATTATTAATAAGAATATCAATACTACCGAACGTTTTAATTGTTGAGTCAACAAAATTTTTGCAATCTGATTCTTTTGCTACGTCTGCAGTAAAAATGTGCAATGCGCTTCCTGAATGTGTGGTTTGAAGGCGATAAAGTTTATCATGATTACGTCCGCAGGTTGCAACCTTTGCCCCGCTATGTATTAACAAATCAACCAAAGCTTTGCCTATTCCATCACTTCCACCAGTAACCACCACAACTTTGTTCGAAAAGTAAGACATGCTTTAATTTGATAACAAAAGTAAGCGTTGTTTTATATATCACATCTTTTGCACCATCAGTTTACATACGCCTATTTGTTGTAAAGAAAAGTGGAAAAGGAGTCAGGTTATTAGTTTGCTTTTGATTGGTTAGAACCAGCCAAGTCATCAAGTTTTATTTAGTGCAGCAGAAAATAGATGGGTTTTATTCTTTTTATAATCCTTTTCATGATATTTGAAAGAGATGTAACAAACTCATAATACTATATGACCTGTTTTATTAAATCTAGACCCCGCACACAGACTAGCATAGGAGCAACTAAAATCCTTTGTATTGCCTTGCTGTTGTTAGTTTGCAACGTTGGCTTTTCACAGTCAAGGCTACCTAAAAATTATTTCCTTAAAAAACTTGATAATGGACTTGAGGTGATGGTGATTGAAAATTCTAAGGTGCCGTTAGCCACCATTGAGATAGCTGTAAAAAACGGAGCTTATACTGAGGGGCCTGAATATAGTGGGCTATCGCATTTATTTGAGCACATGTTTTTTAAAGCAAATAAAGATTATCCTAACCAGGAAAAATTCTTAGAACGCACACAAGAACTTGGTGCAATATGGAATGGTACAACCGGTGAAGAGCGGGTAAATTATTATATTACTATTCATAAAGACAGCCTTGCTCCGGGGCTATCGTTTATGAATTCAGCTATTCGTTTTCCTATTTATCGTAAGGAAGATATGGCAAAAGAAAGACCTGTTGTGGACGGAGAATTTCAAAGGAATGAAAGCAGCCCGGGCTTTCAACTATGGTATGAGTGCCAGAAGAAACTATGGGGTAATCTTGTAACCCGCAAGAATGCTATAGGTGACCATAATATTATAAATACTGCCACGCCTGAGAAAATGATGATCATCAAAAACAAGTACTATCATCCCGATAATTCACTTCTTGTAATTGTGGGCGATGTAAAACATGAAGACGCATTTGCAGCAGCCGAAAGAACTTTTGGCGACTGGAAAAACAGCGGCATGAATATCTTCGAGAAGTATCCCATACCTGAATTTCCTCCTTTAAAATCAACTGAATATTTCATTAAAGAGTCTTCAATTGCTGAAACGCCCAACTTTAATTTCTGGTGGCATGGCCCCGATTACAGGAAAGATTCTGCGGCAACTATTGCTGCTGATCTCTTCTCAACCATTCTGAAATTAAATTCCAGTAAATGGACACAGGCTTTAATAGATAAAGGACTCGCATCAAGTGTAAATGCAAATTATTATACAAGTAAATATACAGGACCGATTTATATAGATGTAACACCAAATCCATCTAAAATGAAGGAATGTTATACCGAAGTATTAAGGCAGGTTAACATGTGGACAAGTGATGATTACTTTACTGATGAGCAAATGGAAAATGCAAAGCAGGTTTTATT
>DASVST010000134.1:0-1896 GCA_036387965.1 Segetibacter sp.
GTCCTGCAAAGGGCGGCGTTATTGTTAGCGGTAGACAGTGGAAGAGCTGCGGTAAAATTTCTAAAATGAGCGTATAACAGTTCTTGGTCCTGTGTTTAAGCCACTTTTATTTATGCTATATGTGAAGCTTAACAGGAAGTAACGCTGAAGCACATTATACCTGATATCTTCAATATAGTTTTGATTTGCATTTCGTGTTATTCCTATGTTTTCTTTAAGTAAATCGAAACCACTTAGCTTAACTTCTGCACGTTTGTTTTTCAGGAAGCCTTTAGCAACCGAGGCGTTCCAGAAAGGAACTGAGGTGTTATAGCCGGGAGCCCTTCCTGTGGTTTTTGTGTAATTAAAGTTGTTATTTAAAACTATTCCGCCTGGCAGGTAATTTGTCATTTCGATACCATATTGTTGCTGCCAATAATTGGTATTTAATTGCTTTTGCAATGAGTAGCGAGCCTGGTTATATCCAACTCTTGCGGTTGCCTGTATATCAACTTTATTATCTATGCCAAAGCTCCAGGTGATGTTTGGCGTAAAAGATAAATTGCCAATGTTGTTTTGATTGTTATTGAGGAAGGAGACATTTTTAAAATAGTTGATAGATGTTCCAAGGTCAATTCTTGACTTCAGCTTCTTTATTGGAAAGCCTGTGTTGATTGATGAAAATGCACTAAAAGGTCCATCAGCATTTACAGGTCTTGTAGTACGAATGCCTGTTGCAGGATCAATTACATCAGAAGAAACGATCGCGTTTTTCGTTGCATTAATTGCAGCAAACATCATAAAGTTTCTGCGGGTTACCGGGTCAGAAGCAAAGTAGTTTACGTTTACACTGTGGCTATATTCTCTCATTAGTCCAGGGTTGCCTAACCTGATATTTAAAGGATCGCTTATATCCGGCACAGGTTGTAATTGTGTTACACTTGGCTGTCGTGTGTTGGTTGTATAATCAAGGCGTAATGTTCTGTAGCTACTTATTTTGTAGCTGATGTTTGAGTTAGGAAGAAGATCAGTAAACTGTTGTGCTATGTTTAGGTTTTTGTTTACTACACTTTCCATTGTTGCATTTTGCAATGTAGCTCCGAAACCGGTTGTCCACTTCTTTCTTTGTGTTCTGAAGTTTAAACTTCCACCAGTATAATTGTAGTTGCTTTGAAAGTTATTTGATAAAGTATCGTTTACTAAATCGTGCTTTCCGGAAGTGTTATTGAAGTCGTAAGTGTTCTTTAAAGAGCGACCAATATTCTCATTATAGAAATAAGTTAGCTCAGCCAGACCGCCTTTCCATGTTGGCTCCGTGTAAGTAACCGAACCACCATAACTCCTGTTTATCGCATCCTGTATAATATTTTGGTTAAGCGGTCGACCTTGAATTGCATTACCTGTCAGGTCGTAAAAAATGTTTTCTGATTTCAGATCATTGTCACCTTCACTTTCGTTATAATTTAGGTTGAAGTTGGCTGAGAATGTCCTTCCTTTCTTTGCAAACCGATGGCGATATAAAAGGCTGTTTCTAAGATTCATCCCATGCGCATCATTTAACGTGCTTGTGTAACCACTGTTTAATCTCTTGCCGGGAGAATTCTCACTTACATATTCACTTAGAGATTTAGAGTTGCTTTTTTGTAAGGTGGCGGCAGAGGTAAGCTTTAAAGAGTTGAAGCTATCAATCTTATGATCAATACTGATGTTCATGCGATGTTGCATATTCTCTCTTGTAGAGTTACTTCTTTGTATGTAGTTGAAATTATTGCCAGGGATAATATTCTGCCTGTTGGTTTCCCTGTTGGTTTGCAGGCTTTGATCGTTAAATATATAGCTTGCATTTATGTCGGTATTTTTTCCCCATTTGTTATTATAGTTTAGACCACCGGCATAGGTTTTTGCAACACCTTGCTG
>DASVST010000135.1:0-2561 GCA_036387965.1 Segetibacter sp.
TTTAAAACACATTACTTCTCACGAAAGTAAAAAGCTGCTTTGGATCACGCTTGGTATATCAGTAATCTACTTTATTATACTTAGGCTAATTTACCCTCTTCCTAGTTTTTGCGGCGATTCTTATACGTTTATTGCTACTGCCAGGTATGATTATCCGGTTAGCTACAGGCCAATTCTGTACAGCAAGTACATGAACTTTTTTCACCTGTTTTCTAAGTCAGACGTTGCTCTAATAGCAGCACAGTATCTTAGTAATATCGTAGCAAACCTGTTTTTGTTTTTTACCTGCACGTGGTTTTTCTCTTTTACAAAAAGTTACCGGTACCTGCTTTTTATATTGCTGATATGTAATCCCTTTTATCTTTTTTATAGCAACTATATAACTTCTGATCCTTTTTTTAATAGCCTTACTGTTTTGTGGTTTACACTTCTTATATGGATGATGAACAGATCTTCGTGGTTCATTATTATTGTTCAACTCGTTATACTTTCCCAATTATTTCTGATACGTTATAATGCGATCATTTTCCCGCTATTTATGTGGATCGCGGTTCTATTGGGCAAACATTCATTTTGGAAAAGAACACTAAGCATTTCAGCAAGTATTTTATTAATTGGAGTGTTCGTTTATATAAACACCCAAATAAATTACAAGAAAACCGGAACTAAAACTTTTACAGCTTTCAGCGGATGGCAACTGGCAAATAATGCAATGCATATTGTTCGGCATAAAGACATCGACACTACCAATATATCAGATAAAGATGTCAAACATTTAATAACATACAGTAAGGCTTTTTTTGATACCTCTAAGGACTATATACCTGAATATGCAAGTTCGTGGTATATGTGGTTTTATAAAAGCCCGCTAAAACAATATATGAATGAATATGAAGGCAGGAGTAAATATTACTTCAGAACGTGGAGCGCTCTGGGACCTATTTATAATAAATTAGGAAGAACCATCATTTTACAAAATCCCGGTAGCTATCTCCGTTATTTTGTTTTACCGAACAGCAAAGAATATATACTTCCCAGAATGGAGATCTATAGAAATTATTTTGAACATGTTGATACGATAGGTTTAATCGCAAGACAATTTTACGGATATAAGGAAAGTAAAATACCTGCAAAAAAGCAGGTAGTATATGATATCGTTTTTACACCGTGGAAGTACTTATTTCCCTTAATGAACCTTCTCTTCATTGGTTTGACAATATGGTATGTCGGCAAAAGGAAGTATAAAGAACAATTAAAACTTTTTAACTATACCCTACTGAACTTTACAGCTCTTTATGTAGCTAACTTCTTTTTTATTGTATTGTTAGCTCCCACTGTTTTCAGATATCACATCTTTATAATTACGATCGGCTACCCTATTATTTTGCTTTTGCTACAGCAGGTTAAACTACAGAAACCTATAGTAGTTGATTCGAAGATCTGATGGTAGTAGTTATTTTCCCCGCACAACTACCGATACAACCATATTTAATTGTTTGGAAGTAGTCTTTCTTGCCTTTCCAAAAACCTGGTAGGTAAGCTCGCCACCTTTCAGGTAGGGAAGTAACTCTGGGCTATCCGTCGGCGTAACAGTTAAAGTGTTGGAATTGACATTAGGAAAGCTGAAGTTTATAAGATTAGTTGCTGAAGCCTGGCTGTTAGAAGATAATGTAACTCTTGCAGATTCGAAGTTTGATAGATTATTATTATCATCTCCATTAGAAATGGTTACAGATATAGACTTTATTTTAATTGAGCTTACAACACCAACTCCAAACGCACCTGCAGTATTGGCTCTGATTGCGCTATCTAAATTAAGTTTTTGTGTATAGGTTCCCAACTGCAGTTCCATAGGTGGAACAACAGGAACAATAGGAACGGGTATCAAAAGATCAGGTACTTTAAAATCAACTCCCGTAAAAATCTTATCAACAACTCGTTTGCAAGAAGTAAAGTTTACTGCTAGCGCAAGAATACTTAAGGAAATGTATAGGCCTTTTTTCATGTTATTTATATTGATCAACGAATAATGGATTGCTTTATTGTTCAGTTATCTGTCAATTAATATGCCATAGCTTAGATTTGTGCTTCCATATATGCTTTTTTACATGCAATCTATTCCTCATATACCATCTTTACGTTAACGTTATCTTCTCCACTGGTTTTGGCACTATTTTGTACTAAGAACATAAAAGTATAAAATGCAAACTCAAGATAACATAAAGTCTGAAGTAAACAATTCATCTGATTGCATCTCTGCAAGTGAATTAGTTCGTCGTCATTTGCTAGATCAAGATCATGAAATTTCTGACTCGGATCTGCAAAAAGTAGCGTTGAACTGTGATGATGCATCTGCTATCTCAAATACCACTGAGGTACAAATTCCTGATGCTACCTCCATAGCAATGAATAAAGATGAAGAAGTTGATGATAAGGATAACGAAAAAGATGAAAAAGATGTAATTGTTACGCCACTTGATGTAATCAGTTAATCCTCGCAGTTAATTTCAAATGAATAATCAACGGTGAAATAATCAGCTTCGTTTAATCGTTACTTATTG
>DASVST010000136.1:0-11457 GCA_036387965.1 Segetibacter sp.
TAGTTTGAAGTTTGTGATTTGTAGTTTATCATTAGGTTCATTAGGTTCATTGGGTTCATTAAGTCAATAGGTACTATAACTGAGTAGTACTTTTTTGTGGTCGGTCGTCAGCGGTCAGAAATCAATTCATTAAATAAAATACTATGAGATCGATTTGGACAGGTGCAATAGGATTTGGATTGGTAAACATCCCAATCAAAATGTACAGCGCAACTCAACGCAGCGAGTTAAATCTTGATATGCTCGATAAAAAAGACATGTCGCACATCAAATACCAGCGGGTAAATGAGAAGACAGGTAAAGAGGTGACGTGGGAAAATATAGTGAAAGGTTATAAACTAAATGATCAATATGTAATACTTACAGATAAGGATTTTGAGAGTGCTAACGCGAAAAAAACAAAGACCATAGAAATATCGGAGTTTGTTAATGAAGATGAGATTGACAGTGTTTATTTTGAAACGCCTTACTATTTAGAACCCGATAAATCAGGCGAAAGAGCTTATGCGCTATTGAGGGAAGCTTTACGAAAAACAAAAAAAGTTGGCGTGGCAACTTTTGTAATGCGCAGTAAAGAAGGACTTGCAATATTAAGGGCGAACGAAAAAGTGATCATATTAAATCGAATTCGTTTCGCTGAGGAAGTAAGAGATACATCAGAACTTAATCTGCCAGAAGCACCCACAATTAAAAAAGCGGAATTAGATATGGCTATCTCATTGATTAATCAGCTGACTTCCAAATTCGATATATCTGGTTACAAAGACACTTACACCGAGCAATTAATGAAAGTGATAAATGATAAAGCAAAAGGCGTGAAGGTAAAAGCACCCCAAATGAAAGTTGTTCATAGCGAAAAAGGAGATTTAATGAGTGCATTGAAGGCGAGCCTTGATGTAAAGAAAAAGAAAGCATCGTAGATAAGTGCGAAATGACAAATTCTAAATAGGAAACAAGAAATACGAAATTCTAAGTTTGAAATGACGCCTGCAAACCTCCATTAAAAGCAATGGCATTAGAGTTATATAAAAAGAAAAGAAACTTCAAAGAATCGCCGGAACCAACCGGTGCAACATCTAAGAAAACAGATAAACTCATCTTCGTTATCCAGAGGCATAAGGCTTCTCATCTTCACTACGATTTTAGGTTAGAACTTGATGGTGTTTTAAAAAGCTGGGCTGTACCCAAAGGCCCATCGATGAATGCAGGAGATAAGCGCCTTGCAATGATGGTTGAAGATCATCCTTACGATTATAAAGATTTTGCAGGAGTAATTCCTTCTGGTTACGGAGCAGGCATAGTAGAAATTTGGGATAAAGGAACCTATACTGATCTGGAAGAATCTGATCATGCGACAGCAGTAAAAAATTTAAGGGCAGGGCTTAAGTCCGGCAACTTAAAAATTAAGATGAAAGGCAAAAAGCTTAAGGGTGAATTTGCTTTAGTAAAGTTGAAAGGTAAAGGAGAAAACTCGTGGCTGTTGTTAAAACATAAAGATGAGTTTGCTGTTGCTGAAGATTACAATGCTGAAGATATGACGCCTGCTAATTCTCCCATAAACAAATGGCTAAAGGAAAACGGCAAAAACACTAAGTCGAGATCAACTTCAAAAAAAAACGTACCTGAGCCCGTTGTTGAGGCAAAACCTTCAACACGAAAATTATCTGATTACATACCTGCAATGCTTGCTAAAGAAACAAGTAAATCATTTAGCAGTGCAGATTGGCTTTATGAGATTAAATGGGACGGCTATCGCGCTATTGCAGAGTTGAATAAAGATGATGTAAAGCTTTATTCACGCAACGGAAATTCTTTTCTTTCTGCATATCCTTTAGTTGTGAATGAACTCCGAAAGTTAAAACTGAATGCCATACTAGACGGCGAAATTGTAGTGTTGAATGAAGAAGGAAATCCTGATTTTCAAAAGCTGCAGCATTATGCAGAAAACACACAATATCCTATACACTATTATGTATTTGATTTATTGGAAGTAAATGGTGAGAAGCTTTATGACCTCCCATTAATTGAAAGAAAACAACGCCTCGAAAAGTTATTGAAGAAGAGTGATGTTGTGAAATATTCAGATCATGTTTTAGAAGAAGGTGAGCCGTTTTTTGAAGCAGCCCAGGCAAAAGATCTCGAAGGAATAATGGCTAAGAAAATTGATAGCCAGTATTATCCGGGAAAAAGAACAAACGAGTGGCTGAAGATAAAACACCATAAATCTGATGAAGCAATTATCTGCGGTTTTACAAGTCCACGTGGTGGAAGAAAATATTTTGGTGCACTGGTCTTAGGTATGATGATAAATGGAAAACTAACCTATGTTGGACACACAGGTTCAGGTTTTGACCAGAAGGGATTAAAGGAAATGTCTGCATTGTTAGAACCATTGATACAGGAAGAATCGCCCTTTGATGAAAGGATAAAAACAAATCAACCAGTAACATGGGTAAAGCCAAAGCTTGTTTGCGAGCTAAAGTTTACCGAGATGACTTCTGATGGTAAAATGCGTCACCCGATCTTTCTGCGTTTGAGAGAAGACAAAAAAGCTGAAGAAGTAACATCAGATAAACCCACACCTGAGCCTATGAAAAAAGCTAAAGCTGCGTCTACAAGTAAGACATTAAGATCAAAGAAAGAAAAAGTTATTGATGTTAAAGATGATTCAAAAGATGTTGTTGAGAATAACAATGATAAGATATTAACTTATGGAAAGATCCAGGTAAAAACTACGAACAGGCAGAAGATTTTCTTTCCCGATGAAAGTGTAACAAAAGGTGATGTGATAGATTATTATATACAGATGGCTGATTTCATTTTGCCTTACCTCAAGGATCGTCCCCAATCGCTATTACGAACTCCTAATGGTATTAATGGCCCCGGCTTTTTTCAAAAAGATGCAGGGCCGGAGGCACCTGAATGGGTTAAGAGTATAGTTATTCCGTCAGAGTCTTCTAAGAAAGGTGAGGTTGATTATATTCTTTGTAATAACCTTGCTACGCTTACTTATCTCAACAACCTGGGATGTATTGAGATCAATCCCTGGCATTCTACAATCAAGAATTTAGATAAGCCCGATTACATGATCATCGATATTGATCCATCTGAGAATAACACTTTTGATGATGTAATAGAAGCTGCTTTAGTTGTAAAAGATGTGTTGGATAAAGCCGGTGCTTATAGTGTTTGCAAAACATCAGGCGCTACGGGTTTGCATGTATACGTTCCAATGGGAAAAAAATACACTTACGAACAGGTAAAGGATTTTGCATATCTAATTTGCATGCTTGCCAGTGAACAACTCCCTGAAACTACAACACTGGAAAGAAGTCTTAGCAAGAGAAGCAAAAGCCAGATCTATATGGATTACCTTCAGAACAGGAGAGGGCAAACTATTGCTAGTGTATACAGCTTACGACCAAAAAAAGGCGCAACGGTATCAACACCGCTAACGTGGAAGGAAGTTAAACCAGGACTAAGCCCGCTTGACTTTAATATTAAAACAGTCCCTCAACGCCTTATAAAAACGGGTGATATTTTCAGTGATATTTTTATTAATGCTGTTGATATGGGGAAGTGTTTAAAGAATCTGGAGCAGTAATGATGATAATTGGTGAGGCAATTTCCGAATCAGACCTCTCTCTGAAATTCTGGTTAAAGCAAAAAACATTATTAGTGAAAAATAAACTTCTGATAATCTTTTTTCTTATAACATCGTGTAGCACTAGTAAGCAAGCGAACCTAAGTTCAACCCTAAACTTTGATTGGCTGATTGGCGAATGGGAAAGAACCAATGAAGAGCCGGGAAAAACGACTTTTGAAAAGTGGAAGAAAATAAATGAGGCGGAATATCACGGCAATAGTTATACGTTGAAGAATCGAGATACCTCCTGGCAGGAAAATGTATCACTGAAGAAATCGCAGATGTACTGGATATATGATGTGACTCAAAAGGGCGAAACCAAATCGACACCTTTTAAGATAACGAGTTTGGTAAAAGAAAGGCTTCATTTGTGAGAACCATTCAAATGAGTTTCCAAAAAAGATTTTGTATCAGAGGAAGGGTAATAAACTGCATGCTGAAATATCCGGCGGAGATATGACGATCTCCTTTGAATTTCAAAAAAGAAAAAACTGAAACAAAGATCAAAGCCAGCACACAGGCACCTGTTTGTTATGTAGGTCCTCCATTTTTCGTTAGAAAAGTATGTGGCAAGAACTAATACGAAACTCGTTCTTACTTGATTTGCATACAAGTACCTGCAAGAGTTAAGATCAACGAGTCCTCCGCCTAAACACAGCACTGGTGGAGTGACTCGTTGCACTAGAATAATTGATGGTCGAAGAGTTGCTACTTCTTGGAAGATGCCTTTTTAGTAGCAGACTTTTTACCTGTAGCTTTCTGACCACCACCTTTTGCAGCAGCTTTTTTGGGAGCAGTTTTAGTTGCAGACTTCTTAACTGCAGCTTTTTGACTACCACCTTTTGTTGCTCCTTTCGATCCTGTAGAACCTGCTTTTTTTGTTGCTGTTTTAGTTCCGCCTTTAGCAGCAGGTTTACTTGCGGCTTTTTTTGTGGAAGCTTTTTTGCCACCTAGCTTGTCAGTAGCTTTTTCTAAAAGTTTAGCACCACCTTTTTTTGCATCAGATAAACCATCTGAAATAGTTTCCTTTAGATCAGAAACTTTGTTGCCTAAACCTTCTTTAACGTCTGCAAACATTTGTTCTACTTTTTTGCCAACGCTTTTTGATTTTTTTGCCATGGTTTGAATTTGAGTTAGTAAATGTTTAGTAAGAATAATAAAAAAAATTAAGATCTCATAGCCAGAGATAAATTGATATAACAGAAATCTTTTTTTATTTTTTTGTTGATGCTTTTTTTCCTGCAGCTTTCTTTGTTGCTGCCTTCTTTCCTGAAACTTTTTTAGGAGCAACCTTTTTGGTTCCAGCTTTCTTCGTTGCAGCTTTTTTAGTTGCCGCTTTTTTCCCTGCTGACTTCTTTGGCACTTTTTCTCCTTCTTCTCTTGCTTCAGATAATGCGATCGCAATTGCTTGCTTAGGATTAGTAACTTTTTTACCTGATCCTGATTTCAACTTTCCTTTCTTCATTTCGTGCATTACTTCTTCAACTTTCTTCCCTGCACCTTTTGAATACTTTGCCATTTGTTGTTATGTTTTTGGTTAGTAAATAAGTCTTATAAATCTACACTCATATAACGATTTTAATAAAGAATAGATATGATTCCTTACTAATTATTGAAATCGTCGGTTAATTAAATCCATTTTTCTATATACCTCGTAACTCACTTCAGTTATTATCATTTAAGTACTAGTAAAAAAGTATTCACAAATCAAAAACGCCATTTATGACAAAAAACACCGTTTCAGAAAATGAAATGCTAGTTGATAACGACACTGGCATTAAGCAAGTATCAAGGAGGAAATTCCTTGGCTACGCAGGTGCCACATCAGGTCTTGTAGTTCTTGCAACAGCTTGTAGTAAAGACGAACCTTTAAATGAAGGAATTGATCTTGGCAGTGGAGATGTAGGTATTCTAAACTATGCTTATGCTCTTGAGCAATTAGAGGCTGCATTCTATACACAGGTAATGGCAACTCCTCCACCGTTTTCAAACGTGCTTGAAGGGCAATTAATGAACGACATTAAGCTTCATGAAATTGCACACCGAGAGTTTTTCAAAACAGCATTAGGAAGTAATGCAATACCTGCACTTGACGTTGATTTCAGTTCAATAACCTTTACTAATCGGGATAGCGTTTTAGCAACAGCAAAAGCCTTTGAAGATTTAGGTGTTTCTGCATATAATGGTGCCGGAAGATTGCTGACAAGCTCCGCAAATTTAGTACTTGCAGGTAAAATCGCATCCGTTGAAGCACGCCATGCTGCATGGATACGTGATATCATCAGCAACGGAACTTTTTCTAGTGATGTTGATGCAAATGGTCTTGATATAAGCCGCACACCTATGCAAGTTTTAGGTATTGCCGGAAAGTATATCAAAACAAAAATCAACGCAAGTAATTTACCAACCTCTTAAATGAAAAATTATGAATCTACAGAACGTTTTAACTGAAATAGAAAAGGTGGATCCCGAGGTCTACAACAAACTGGATACAAGAAGAAGAGCACTAAAAGGTTTTGCGGGTATTGGTAAAAGATTATCATTAGCTGCATTGCCAATTGCATTTGGAACCTTCTTCAAAAAGGCATACGGTCAGCCTGCTGGGTCAAAAATTTTAGAAATATTTAATTATGCACTTTTATTAGAATATCTTGAAGCGGAATTCTATAAGGCTGGTGTTGCAAACTTTGGAGCAATAGGTGTTCCTGCGGGTGCAGCGCAAGGTGCGATCACTACTATCAGAGATCATGAAAATGCACACGTCGCTTTTTTAAGAGGAGCTATCACTGCTAATGGTGGTATGCCTATAACCCGTACCGCTGCAAATTTCGATTTTACTGCTAGAGGAACTTTCACAGATGTGTTTTCTAATTACGCCACTTTCCTTGCCGTTGCACAAACCTTTGAAGATACAGGTGTAAGAGCATATAAGGGTAGAGCTGCTGAATTAACAAGAGGTGGTGACTTACTTACCGCAGCATTAAATATACACTCTGTTGAGGCACGTCATGCTTCTCACATTAGGCAGATGCGCAGAAATTCAGGTCAGTCAACAACAGCAAAGCCATGGATAACCCAGAATAGAAGTGATATTGCTTCTTCTGCTGTACAAGCAAGTTATAATGGTGAAGAAATTACAACTCAGGGTCAGCCTGGCGTGCAAATTACAGGTATTAACGGTCAAACTATAATTACTGCGGATGCAGCTTCAGAAGCATTCGACGAAGGCCTTACTCCGGATCAGGTTACAGCTATTATTACACCGTTTTTAAGATAAGGACAGTCTCAAATTTAAAAGAGCCATGTTTTATTAACCATGGCTCTTTTTTTATGCGGGGATAATAATCGTAAATGTTGCACCTTCATTTTCTTTGCCTGTAGCAAGTATTTTTCCGTTGTGATTTTCTACAATCTTCTTACAGATCGCAAGTCCTATCCCTGTGCCTTCATACTCACTTCTGCCATGCAGGCGATGGAATATAGAGAATATTTTTTCGGAGTATTTTTCGTCAAATCCAATTCCATTATCTGCAAAAGTTATTTGTAAAAGTTTATTCGTTTTATTTAATTGATGATGTTCAATTTCCTGCGCGCTTAAATATTTATGTTTAATCGTAATAACAGGAATAACATCAGTTCGGGAAAACTTTAAAGAATTACTTACCAGATTTTGAAATAGCTGTCTGAATTGGGATGGGATTACATTAGCGACAGGTAAAACATCTGCATTGATCACCGCTTTGCTTTCTTCTATTTTAAACTCCAGCGTTTGAAGAATCTCATTTAAAACTATCTGCAAGTCATGCTTTTCAAAAGTCTTTTCATTAGATATCATTGATATAGAAAGAAGATCATCGATCATTCGTTGCATGCGCTGAGATGATTCTATTATCTTTTGTAAATAGGCAAGACTATCTTCTTTTAAAACATCTTTTTCTTTAACTAAAAGCCTGTCGCCGAAAGTTGTTATTTTTCTAAGAGGTTCTTTTAAGTCGTGGCTGGCAACATAGGCAAACTCTTCTAAGCTGGAGTTGGATTGTTGTAACTCCAGGGTTTTGTGATATAAAGTCTCCTCAATTTTTTTACGGTCACTTATATCCAATGCTGCACAGAGCACCTGTGTGTAATCACCCTCTGTATTTTTCATAAATCCAATCTCGCGTATTAAAAGACATCTCCACCCTTTGTTCTTTTCCTTCATCTTACACTCATATTCAGTAAATTCTTTTTCATTCTTCCGTTTACTTGTTTGCGCAATTTTCCCTTGGTCATCGGGATGAAAAAGCACGTTTTTAACTGAACTTCCCAAATTAAGGATTTCATCAGGTGTGTATCCCAGCACCGGTGTTATCTCCTGGTTGATGTAAACGATGGAATCTTTAGCTATATCAAAAAGATAAAGAACTGTAGGTGACGCATCAGCAATATGCTGAATAAAATGTTCCTGTTCAATTACTTTTTTCTCAGCGTTTATTCTATCGGTTATGTCGATAGAAATATTTAAAATATGTTCAACCTGTTTTTTTTCGTTTCTATCGAAAATTGTTCCATAGGTATGAAACCAGCGATAGTCGCCATTCTTATGTCGCATCCTGTATTTAAAATCAACAACAAGCTCATTTGTTGAAGAGTCGACGTTTCTATTAGCTAACTCAAGAGCATTTTTATTTTCCTCCATTATTTTAGGAAGGTCATCCGGATGAACTATCGTAGCAAAAAGATCTATCCCTTCATCCATCACATCGGTAGGCGAGTAGCCAAGTAACTTTTCGAATGCCTGGTTTATAAATAAATACTTTCCGTTATTGATGTTATAAACAGCTATGATAGATGGCGTAGCATCTGTTATCTTTTGTATGAAGTTTTGATTTTCTCTTAGTTTCTTTTCATTTAATTTTTGCTGCGTAATATCCTGCGCCGTACCAATCATTTTATATGCCTCACCTTGATCATTATATAAAACCTCAGTTTTAACGCTCAGCATTTTTACTGCTCCATCTTTTAAAACAATACGAGGAAAATATTCTAAAGCAGGATTAGACCTTTTTAATTGACCAACGCTTTGCAGGAAGATATCTTTGTCTTTTGGATGAAGATATCCGATAAGATCATTAAACTTAATTTCGATTGATTGAGGCTCAAGGTTAAATATCCTGTAGAGTTCATCTGTCCATGTTATTTTATTCTGTGTTATATCCCATGTCCAGTTACCTATATGGGTAAGTGCCTGTGCTTGTTTGTATAACTCATCGCTCCGCTTCAATCTTTGAATCATGTGATGCCTTTCCGTCACATCCATCACTGTTCCCTTCATCGAAACCGGCTTTCCATCTGTATAGCTTACCACCCCACGAGACCACAGTATCTTCTCCGTGGCTGTACCTTTGGTGAGGTACCTGAATTCTGCATCGTACTTTCCCGAAACCTTTAAAGCTTCATCCAAAGCAACTTCCACTTGTCTCTTATCATAAGGATGGATACGCTCCATAAACTCGCCGAGCTTAGTGCCTGGTTCAAGGTCTAAAATTTTTCGAAGTTGCGGTGTTGATGTTGATTGATCATCAAGCAAGTTCCAGTTAAAGCTTCCCATTTCTGCTAACGATTGGGCTTCTAATAACTGATCTTCCCTGTTACTTAACTCCTGCGCCATTTGTTTCTCCTTCTCAATATCCATAGCAAGTCCTATAATTTGAGTAGGAGTGCCTTCGTTGTCCCTTTTAAAGATGGATTGATAATCCCTCAGCCACAAAAATTGTCCTTTCTTATTTTTAACTCTATGCTCGAAAGTTTTTATATCACCATCACTTAATGTTTTAACTTCCTCTAGATTATGAATGGTTCGTTCAAAATCCTCTGGGTGCTGTAACTCTTTCCAGGAAATTTTCTCTAAGTCAGATTTATCGAAGCCAAGAACATCTTTTATTTTCCCATTCGAATAAATTTCTTTGTCTTCTAAAAGGTCATACACGTATACAATTCCAGGCGATGTTTCAGCTATCTTTTCTATAAAATGAAGATGTTCATTTATCTTTTCATCCATCAAATTCATGTATGTTTCAAAAGCAGCTGAATCAGATTTTAAAATGTATTGATCCACCTCTTTTATCAACTGCATTATCTGTGTAATATCATCTGAATATTCTGTTAGAAATTTTAGAAGGCTTTGTTTTCGTATGTAACTTATTAGTGTAAGATCATCTGCAGATAATTGGTATCGTCCAATATTTTGTGGTAACTGATCTGCCCGCCACTGTTTTATTGAGTCTTCAATAAGTTCTGATGCTCTATTCTCTGCAAAGTATTCTAAAAAGCTTCTCGATGAGATTGTTGAAATGGCAATCAATTCTTCTTCACTAAGAGTATTCAAGTATTGAAGAACCGGAAGATTGAGCTCCCTTGATAATCTTATTTGTTCTCTTACATATTCTTCTAACTTATTCTCAATAAGGTAAGAGGCATATTGCGGGAATAGGCTAAAATCTAAACGGTTGTTACTAGTGGAAGACACCATCTTTTAGGTCTTTGTTATTTCAGACTAAATATGCTGTTGTTGTTGTTTAGCTGAGATTGCTCTTGCAAGTGAGATGGATTACAAGTAGGAGAAATTATAAGAAAAGTCGAAAGTATAGGTTGATACATACGGATTGGCTTTGTCTGAAAGACATAATAACTATGCCATTGCAGTAATAAGGATATTATGCAGACAAATTGGGGAGTAATACTGTCTTTTATCTAAATTAAAAAATTGTGCCATTAGCGTTTTCTACATGGAAACACGAAGACAACAGTGTAAAAAAAGAATTAAAAAGAATATTTTGTTGTTATCTCTCAAAACGTATTTTTGCCGCGGAGAGATGGCAGAGCGGTCGATTGCGGCAGTCTTGAAAACTGTTGACTGTTACAGGTCCGGGGGTTCGAATCCCTCTCTCTCCGCCAGTAGCTATCAAATACTACCAAAACGCCTACGAACTGAATGTTTATAGGCGTTTTTGCTTTTACAACTATGAGTTACTCAGATTAGCTTCAATGCTCTTAATCAAGCATCTTTTTAAGCCCAAAATGCCAACCGAGCGGGTATTTTAATTAGTAAAACTATTATTATATACTGCTACTATAGCATTTAACATTGGAAGCTTTATTGTCTCCGTGCTTCTAAATCAATCTCAATGTTTACTGTTTCAGAAATGAATTTATCACCTAACGTTTTATCATTACCATAATTCATTTTCCACTGAGTACGATCAATATTAAAGTTTCCTTTTGCTTTTAAAGTCATGCCATCTAAGTCGATCTTGGCGGGGAAAGTTATGTTTTTAGTTGTCTCCTTTAGAGTTAGGTTTCCACTTACGCTAAAATTTGCACCAGCTACAATTGAAGTATCTTTTCCCTCTGATGAGTAAGGTTCTACTTTTGTGATTTTAAATTTTCCGGTACCAAATTTATCAGCATCAAAAAAATCGCCGCTCAGCAAGTGTGGCTTTAATTTGTTTTGAAACATATCACCTTCTTCTTCCATTTCCATAGATTTTATATTGATGACAAAATCTCCCCCGGTCACTTGGTTATTAGCTATCGATACGGTACCTGATGATAAACGGAATACCCCAGGGTGATTCTTTCCAACTCCATTACCGGTAAAACGAATTCGGGAAGTAGTAGTGTCTACTGTAAAGGTTTGTCCTGTTGCTTCTGAAGCTTTTTGCTCCTCATTAATAGTTGCTTTATCTCCCTTAGGAGTATCAGAACAAGCCTGTAATAACAGCAAGCTAAAAGTAAGAACGCTTGAAATAAATTTAAGCTCTGTTTTCATC
>DASVST010000137.1:0-2440 GCA_036387965.1 Segetibacter sp.
TTCTATTCAGAGCATTCGATTGCAAATGCAGAGACTTCTGAAAAGAAAGAATTGCGTTTGCAACTTGCCGTACTTACTTCATCAGTATTAAAAATCGGAATGGGTTTGCTTGGTATACGTGTACCTGAAAGAATGTAATAACGTATGTAAGAAAAAAAGAGGCGGGTATGAAAATACCCGCCGTTGTACATCAAAACTTACATGCACATGAGAATTATTTATGGAGACTTAATTTCCTGTTTTAGTAATATGAATGCAATTAAGTTGAATAGATGGAATCAGAATTCCCAATATTTATAATCGGCAATTATCATGTGTGCACTGCATGTAAATAAAAAAAAGCGACCTGACCAGTCGCTTTTTTTTACATTAATATATGAACCAATAATTACATTGTAGACTTTACTGATTTTAATTGTGCAAGGGCCGGATCCAAACGGATGGCCTGTTCACAAATTGATGTTCCTTTGTTTTTATCTCCGTTTTTAATATACGCTATACCCTGCATATAAAGTGCACGTGTATTTGACGGGTCTGCTTCATAGATCTTTTTAAAAGTGTCTGCAGCATCCTGGAACTTAGCAATCTTAAAATATGCCTGAGCAATCTGGAAAAGAATTTCAGGATTTCCAGGCTTCATAGTCATTACCTGACTCAAAATTTCAACACCCTTTTTTATGTCGAAACTCAAACAAGCGAGTCCAATATTTTCCATCACATCAAGATCCTTTTTATAACCCTTTGCTATTGCAAGTTCAAAATACTTTACAGCCTCTTTTTCATTGTTCATTGTATAGTATAACAAACCTAATTCGTAGATCATCTGGTTGTTATTGGGATCCATGTTTAAAGCCTTATTATATAAAGCAATTGCATGTTTATAGTTGCTTAATTCTATATAAACTTTACCCAGTAAACTTACTGCATCAAAACTTCTTGGGTTAGCTGCTACTTCAGCAGTTAAAAACTTTTCAGCCTGTCCATAATTTTCAATCTCATAATAAGATTTACCAATCATGAAATTTAGTTTTGGTGTACCTGTAGGAACTTTTGCACTGTACTTTATCACATCATTCCAACGACGTAGTGTAAAGCTTATCTCTGTTAGCTTTTGTAAGGCTACTAAATGGTTTGTGTTCTTTTCTAATATTTTTGAAAACTGCTCAAATGCAGGAAAGTATTTACGCTGCTCAACTAAATGATTACCATATTCAACTCTCAAGTTTGCATCTGCCGGATCAAACTGAATAGCTTTTAAAAAGCTCTTTTCCGCGTCCCAGACTTTACGGGAATCTTTTAAATTAATTGCCTTTGTTAAATAGAAGGAAGCACTGTCTTTGCTGTGTTCGGTTGAAAATGCTGAAAGGGTGATGAGGGAAGAAAGACTTAAAAAGAGAAATTTCTTCATGGTGCTGAGGTTAATAATTATTTTAATATGATCTTAAAAGTGTCTCAATGTGAGACAAACTTTCCTCATTTCAAAATAATTCCACCCAATGGGGGTAAATTAATCCTCAACTTATAAAGTTTGTCATCTTTGTTGATAACGCTTACCAAGATCTTAGGATTATAAACGTCTCCCGTCCCCCAATATTGTACTGAATCACTGTTAAAAACTTCTTTCCATTTTGACTTATTTTTTACTGTTATTTCAAAAGCAAATCGTGGTACTGAAGTCATGTTTAAGATGACCAAAACATCATCTTTTGGTTTTGATCCTTTGCGTTTATAAACCATTACGCTTTCTGTTCTGTGGCTCAAATCAACCCATTCAAATCCGTCTGTTTCGAATTGTTTTTCATGCAAAGCATTTTGCTTTTTGTAAACCGCATTTAAATCTTTTACACACTGCTGGAGTTTTTTGTGAGCGTCGTATTCAAGCAGTTCCCACTGCAATTCTGTTTTATAATTCCACTCCATTGTCTGCCCAAACTCATTACCCATAAAAAGAAGTTTTGCCCCTGGGTGAGTGAACATATAGGTGTATAGTAAGCGAAGGTTTGCAAACTTCTGCCATTCATCACCGGGCATCTTATAGATCATTGGGCTTTTGCCATGAACAACTTCATCATGACTAAGCGGAAGCATAAAGTTTTCATCATAGAAATACATCATGCTGAACGTAAACTTATCCTGGTGAAATTGTCTGAAAAGCGGATCCATTTTGAAGTAATCCAATGTATCATGCATCCACCCCATCATCCACTTCATACCGAAGCCCAAACCTCCTGAAAAAGTGGGTTGGCTTATGCCCGGCCAGTCTGTAGATTCTTCTGCAATAGTCTGCACGTCCGGGAAATCACGATAGATTGTTTCATTCAAATCTTTAATAAAAGCGATTGCTTCAAGGTTGCCGTTTCCGCCAAACTCATTCGGCTCCCACTGCCCTTCTTTACGGCTATAATCGAGGCGTAACATTGAAGAAACTGCGTCAACCCTT
>DASVST010000138.1:0-10583 GCA_036387965.1 Segetibacter sp.
CGACTCTCTTCGCCCACTCAATCATTTTGGTTTCTAAAACCTCTAACGGCATTGCGCCCTCGTTTAAAATATTATCATGAAAAGAAGCAAGTTTGAAGTTTGAGCCAAGTTCCTGTTGATACTTATTTCTTAGCTCCTGAATTTTCATTGCACCAATTTTATAACCTAAGGCCTGGCTTGGAATAGCCATGTAACGTTCAATTTCGGCTGTTGCACCTTGCTCACTGATCGCTTCATTTTCCATCATATATTTTATAGCTTCTTCGTGTGTCATTCCTTTTGTATGAATTGCTACATCAACTACAAGGCGAATTGCTCTATGCATTTCATCTCCTAAAGCACCCATGTATTGGTAGGGATCCGTATATAATCCAAGCTCTTTACCTAATGATTCGCAGTATAATGCCCAACCTTCAACATAGGCGTTATTACCACCAAAGCGCCTGAATTTAGGCAACATTGTATCTTCTTGTTGAAGTGATATTTGGTAATGATGACCTGGTATTGCTTCATGTAAAAACAATGATTCCATACCTGATGTTGTGTTGAATTGAGCGGCATCTAAAATGGGTACATAAAAAATTCCCGGACGACTACCATCGGGTGAGCCCTGGTTATATTCAGCACTTGCAGATGCAGCTCTAAACGCTTCGGTTTGCCTAATTTCAAAAGGTGTTTTAGGAGTATTGTTGAACATCTTTTTCACGTTGGGCTCCATTGTGCTATGAATGTTTTTAAACGCTCCAATAACTTCTTCCGGAGTTTTATATGGCATAAATTCTTTGCCCGTTTTCATGTGTTCAAAAAAAGCAGGAATGTCTCCTTTAAAACCTACAGCGTTTTTAACACTATCCATAATTCTTTTAATTCTAGCTACTTCAGATAAGCCGGTTTGGTAAATTTCTTCGGGAGTTTTATTTGTTGTTGTAGATACTTTTACGAGATATGTATAGAAGTTTTTTCCTTCAGGCAAATCACCTATTCCTGATGTAGCTCTTGATTTTGGTAAGTATTCGTTCTTTAAAAAATCAGCTAATCTTTTGTAAGAAGGAACAAGTTTTTCTGTGATTAATTTGTTGTAATTGCCTGTTAGTCTTTGCTTATCTGCATCGTTAATATCGGATGGGAATTTTTTAATTGGTCCGAAGAAAATATTAGTTGAATCAGTTGCTTGCATTGATTCCATTTGCGGAATCATTTTTACCACTAGTGATCTTGGCAAAACAAAACCGGTTGCTATTCCTTTTCTAAAATAAATAATTGCACTATCTGCCCATGCTGAAAACCTTTCTGCACGTGCTAACCAATCTTCATGATCTTTTATGGTTTTAAAAGGTTGATTTCCTTCACCGCTTCCAAGTTGTCCCATTGTTAAGGGCAAGCCCCAAAACTGTTGAAACGGAATATAGTTATCGTGATATTTCAATCCTTCAATGTTTAAGGACATTTCTCTTTTGAAAATATCGTAGCTTATTTTATCGTCATCATCCAGGTTTTCACGATCATATTTGGTTACGTATTGCAGGTATTTTGAGTAGAAGGTTTTTATAGTGTCCCGATAGCTATCCGTAAATTCTATGGGTAAAAGATTATTGTAACGAACATCGCCGATGCCTGTTGCTTCTAAAGGAAATAGCTTTAACCGCTCTTCATAATAATTGTCGAATAATGCAGCTAACTCTGTGTTCTTTTCTTTTGTTGGATTTGTGTTGCTTAATTTACAAGCAACAAAGCTGATTACTAAAATGAGTAGTAAATATTTCATTATAGATGATTGGGGCACTAAATCTAATGAATTGTTTCAAATAAGAGTGAACCACAGAGCCACAGCGACAGGGAGTTACACAGAGAGTAAAACTCCGTGACCCTCAGTGACTTTGTGTCTCTGTGGTTTAAAATATATCCTTTTGATGCCTTTATACGTAAACATCCTTTTGCTTCGGGAGTTATATTCCTTGTTAGTTGAATAAAGCGATGCGGCTGAAGTGAGTGACACAACGATGCTAAATAGTAGCACAGTTGTTGGTATCATAATATTAACTAACAAAGCAAAAGCTTTATTACATTTGCTTACTAACAATTTTACATGGAATATAATACGCAGAGAAACCATTTGACGATGAAGGAATATGGAAGACATATTCAGCGAATGGTAGAATATGTGCTGACGATTGAGGACAGGCAAAAACGCCAACAACAGTCACAGGTTATAATTGAAATGATGGGTGTTTTAAACCCGCATTTGAAGAACGTTGAAGACTTCAGGCACATGCTATGGGATCACTTATTTTTTGTGAGTGATTTCAAATTAGATGTTGATAGTCCATATCCGATACCAACAAAGGAAACCTATAAACAGAAGCCAGATCCGCTTCCTTATCCGAAGCGTAAGCCGAGATACTCGCACTTAGGTAAGAACCTTGAAATAGTAATAGACAAAGCGCTTAAGGAAGAAAATCCTGAAAAGCGTGTTGGCTTCGCAAATTCCATAGCTTACTATATGAAGCTTGCATACAGCAACTGGCATAAAGAACTGGTACATGATGATGGTATTCGTGCAGAACTAAATATTATTACGAAAGGTCAACTTGAATTCGACAGCACGCCATTTGTTAAGCACTTCAGAACTGTTGAAGGACGTGACAATAATCGTAGCGGCGGTGGTGGCTTTGGCGACAATCGCTTTAAGCGCAATAACACTGGCGGACAATTTCAACGCAATAATCGCGATGGCGGAGGCGGTGGTGGTCGCGATAATCGTGGCGGTGGCGGTCGTGATAACAGGGGCGAGAACCGTGGTGGACAAGGAAATGCCGGAGGCGGTGGTGGAAGAGATAACAGGAAATTTGGAGGACCTCCCAAAAAGCGTTTCTAGTGAGCAGTTTTGAAGTAGTTGGCAGCACAAAACTTAAAGGAGAAATAACTCCTCAAGGTGCAAAAAATGAAGCACTGCAAATTATCTCAGCAGTCTTACTTACTTCAGATAGAGTTACAATAACAAACATCCCCGACATTACCGATGTAAACCTGCAAATTGAACTGTTGCAGGAGATTGGCGTTAGGGTAGACCGGCGCAGCCGAAGCACCTGTTTGTTTATGGCAGACCAGGTAGATGTAAACCATTTAGGATCTGAAGCTTTTCGAAAAAAAAGCAGCAGGTTGCGCGGTTCTGTAATGCTTGCCGGTCCTATGCTTGCACGTTTTAAGCGTGCTTACATGCCTAAACCTGGCGGCGATAAAATAGGTCGTAGAAAATTAGATACGCATATTGTTGGATTTGAAAAATTAGGTGCTCAATTTTTCTTTCTTGAAGAATACCAAAACTTCCTTTTAACCACAGAGGGATTGGTAGGCACATCGATGGTGCTTGATGAACCTTCTGTGACGGGTACAGCAAACATTTTAATGGCTGCTGTTTTAGCAGAAGGTACAACTACAATTTACAATGCTGCATGCGAACCCTACATTCAGCAACTATGTAAAATGCTGATAAATATGGGTGCTAAGATTACAGGAGTTGGAAGTAATCTTTTAGTGATTGAAGGTGTTGAAAAACTTAAGGGTACAGAGCACCAGATATTACCTGATATGATTGAAGTAGGAAGTTTTATCGGGCTTGCTGCAATGACACAAAGTGAAATAACAATTAAGAATGCGGGCATTCAACATCTTGGTGTTATCCCAGAAAAGTTTCAGCAGTTAGGAATAAAGATGCATTGTAAAAACGATGACATATTTATTCCTGCACAAGACTCTTACGAAATACAAACATTCATGGATGGCTCTGTTCTTACTATATACGATCATCCATGGCCGGGCTTTACACCAGATTTATTAAGTATCGTTTTAGTTGTGGCAACACAGGCAATAGGCAGTGTTTTGATACATCAAAAGATGTTTGAAAGCCGTTTGTTCTTCGTAGATAAATTGATGGAGATGGGAGCACAAATAATATTATGCGATCCTCATAGAGCAACTGTTATTGGCTTGGGAAGAAAGCATACGCTTCGCGGAATTACAATGAGCAGCCCCGATATACGTGCGGGGGTTGCTTTACTTATCGCTGCACTAAGTGCAGATGGTAAAAGCACTATTCAAAACATTGAACAAATCGATAGAGGCTACCAGTATATTGACAAGCGATTAAATGCATTGGGTGCGCAGATAAAAAGAATAGACTAAGTTTTCTTCTTCTCAATTTCACCTCCATCCTGGTCTTTTAACTCAACCAGTTCATAGCTGAATGCGTGTCCCCCGGGGAGGATGGGATCTTTAATAAACGCGGCATATACTTTAGTAAAACATGCACCGTAGTAAAGAATAAAAGAGGAGTAAAATACGAACAAAAGCAGAAAAACGATTGCAGTAGAAGTTCCAAATACAGTATGAATATCTCCTAACGAAAGCATTTTTTTTATCAGTACTTTTCCGGCGCTAAATAGTAAAGCAGTGAAAAATCCACCTGCAAAAGCTACTTTCCAGGAAAGCTTTGCATCGGGTAACATTTTAAATAATACAACAAACCAGGTTGTTACTACGGCGATGGATATTATACTGTTTAGCGTTATTTCAATAAAAGAACCTGTACCTGCATAAAGTTCATTAAAATATTTACCTAACAAGGCTTGCAATCCTTCAGCCAAAGTGGCTGCAGCGAACAATATTCCTGCAAGTAAGATCACAACCATCGCTTCAAACCGCTTCTCCAGTTTTATGAGGAATGCCCGTTTAGGATCAACCTTCACTTTCCATAGTTGATTCAAGGTATCTTTTATCACTTTAAATAAGGTCGTAGCTACAAAGACAAAGAATATTGTTCCTCCAATAGTTATGTACGGGTTTTTCGCTAACGATTTAAATCCCAGAAACGTTGATTTTATCTGGTATGTACTTTCCGATCCAAGTATTTCCGCGAAGCGTTCAAAAAATTTATCTCCAAGGTTTTCTACATTGAAGATCAATGCAAACAATTGAATGAGAATTATAAGAATAGGAGGTAACGCGAAGGTTGTAAAAAAGGCTGTTGCTCCGGCAAGACGCAGCGGATCATTCTTTTTTAGTTCTAATACTGAATGCCGCAGTATTTTACTAAACTGTTTTATGGATAATAAGCTCATGCGCCTTTAGTAATGGAAGTACAAGTCTACACGAAATGTTTGTAAGGTAAAGTAGAAAAATGATCAGATAACAATCCACCATGCTACATACTGGCTTATTGCTCCAACAAAAAGCCCCCAATAAACTTCGGCAGGGTGATGATCTGAAATAAGTAAACGTGAGGTACAAACAATTCCCGCAATAGCAGTAGCAACAGACACGGGTAGACCCATTGGCTCAGTTGTAACCCATGCAAGCAGAATAAAAAAAGCCATTCCGCCACCAACTCCCAAGCCATGCATACTGATCTTAAAGTAATTGTTTGCCATTAACGCAACTGAAGCACAAAGAAATAAACCTAAGCAAAAGAAAACAAGAGCCGGCGGATTTTCTAACTGGTTTTTACTCACGTACCATGCCCAAAAAAAATAAGTAATGGTTGCAACGTAAGGGATGATTCTTTCTTTTTGGGTTCTGAGAAATATAGAGTCAGCAAACTTCAATCTCCATAATAGAAATACAGTAAGTGCCGGAAAAAAAACAGTAATAACAAAAAAGGAAATCATCTTCATCGCTTTCTGCTTTTCCTGCAAAGAAGAGAAAGCATAAGGATGAATAAATATAAGATAAGCGATTACATAAGCAGGTATAAAAAGCGGGTGGAAAATATATGAGAATATTTTACCTACAAGACGAAGCGGTTTTGGCTGATGCAGCGGATAGGTTTGTTGAAGGATCATAGAACCCTATAATTGTTTTCTTAACCTGGCTACCGGCAGGTTTAATTGCTCCCGGTATTTTGCAACAGTTCTTCGTGCTATATTATATCCTTTTTCCTGCAGCATGTCGGTTAATTGTTCATCACTTAACGGTTTGCGTTTGTCTTCCGCTTCAATAAGATTACTCAAGATCTTTTTCACTTCACGTGTACTAACTTCTTCGCCACTTTCGGTACTTAATGATTCACTGAAAAAGAATTTCAGGCGATAAGTTCCAAACTCTGTTTGAACAAATTTGCTGTTTGCAACACGGCTAACAGTGCTTATGTCGAGCCCGGTCATTTCAGCAATATCTTTTAAGATCATCGGCCTAAGTGTAGTTTCATCTCCTGTAAGAAAAAACTCTTCCTGGTAGTGCATAATGCTTTGCATCGTGCCAATCAACGTTTGCTGGCGTTGCTTAATCATATCAATAAACCACTTAGCCGAATCAATTTTTTGTTTGATGAAAAGTACTGCTTCCTTTTGCCGCTTATCTTTTTTCTGACCCTTTTCATAATCCTTGATCATGTCCCGGTAGCCTTCGCTTATTCTTAGATCAGGAGCATTTTTACTATTTAATGTAAGCTCTAATTTTCCAGCGTTATTGAAAATGAAAAAATCAGGTACAACATAACTTTCAGCCTTATTAACCTGACCAATATTGCCACCTGGTTTTGGATTTAATTTTACAATCTGATTGATAACCTTTTTAAGGTCTTCATCATTCAACCCAAGACCACGTTGTATCTTTTCGTAATGCTTTTTTGTAAACTCATCAAAGTATTTATCGAGCACCTGCATAGCAATTTCAACATCTTTACCTTCCTTAACTTTTCGTTGAAGTTGCAGAATCAAACATTCTTTTAAATCTCTTGCGCAAATTCCTGGGGGATCGAATTGCTGTATTCTCTTTATCAGACCTTCTACTTCTGCTTCGCTGGTTACAATGTTTTGTCTGAAAGCAAGGTCATCGGCAATAGAGGAAAGTTCTCTGCGCAGGTAACCATCATCATCAATACTGCCCACAATTTGTTCAGCAATTTTTTGTGTTCTGTCATCGAGTTCCATCATGCCTAACTGGTCAAGCAGCATCTCATGGAATGATGTTTCTACTCTTATCGGTATAACTTTTCCTTCATCAGCCTCAGGGTAATTTTCGTCGCGCAGTTTATAATCACCTACATCATCATCTCCTTCGTGTACATACTCACTTAAATCTACGTTGTCGTAGTCATCGGTGCTGCCATCGGCTTCATATTCTTCATCCTTGGAGTTGTCAAACTCATCCTTCTCTTCATAATCATCATGTCCATCTTCACCAACTTCGAGTGCAGGATTTTCTTCTAATTCCTCTTTAATTCGCTCTTCAAGATTGGCAGTAGGAACCTGCAGCAATTTCATAAGTTGAATTTGCTGAGGCGATAATTTTTGTAGAAGCTTCTGCTGTAATGATTGACTTAACGACATTTTTTATAACTCCTTCTAAATGCAAACCGAAGATAGAATTGAACAGGTTCATTTAAATCTATAACCGAAAGTTTTAACATTAGGATTTAATATAAACTATTTCCTGCTGTGCATCGTACCTATTGTCTTAAATTAGACAACATGCATTTAGCTTACAAGTGTAAATTTACATACAAAACGACGCAAGATGAGGAGTAGTATGATTTGTTTCTTTATTATTTTATTAGTATGTGATAAAAGTGATGCAGCCGCACAAAGCAACTATAGTAGCGACACATGTAAAATATCAACAACAAATTCTCTTAACAGAGAAGCTTATTTTAATAACCCCGCTCAAACTCAATACCTGATAAAGCTTGTTACTGTTTTACCGGCTAATCAATATTTAAAAAAGTTAGGTTTCTTTTGTAAGAGGGAATTGGAAATTGAAAAAGCAACCAAGTTGCCTCTAAGGTTTCGCCTCGGCAGTGTTGCTTATACTGATAGAATGGAAAATAAAAACAACTTCAGACCGGCAGATTCATTTAAGAATTAGTTACCAATCATTACAACAGTTCGTTCTGCAGATGCTACTATAACCTTCATTCAACTTCTGCATTAAAAAACTCCTGTTCTGCCCCCATAACACAAGCGGTAAGTGAGTTAACTATGTATTTTGTACACATTTATCAAAAAGTACTATTTTACGTATTAAACGATTGATGGCAGACTACTACCAATAGCCTAATTATGCCCATATGCAAAAAACCCTGCTAACAAAATCCCCACAAAAAAACTCCGATCCCAAACTTCTAAAAGATCATACAAAGCTGGTGGCATCTTATCCCAAAGTGCCTATCACTGTGGATTGCGTAATTTTTGGTTTTGAGGAAGATGATCTTAAAGTTTTATTGATAAGAAGTGATCTCGAAGCTTTTAAAGGTAAATGGTCGTTATTGGGAGATATTGTACGTGATACAGAAGAATTGGATGAAGCTGCAAACCGGGTATTACAACAACGTACCGGCATGGAAGACATTTTTTTAGAGCAGGTTAGGGCATTCAGCAGTCCGACCCGGCATCCGGGCGGCCGGGTAATAACGTTGGCTTACTGTTCTCTTCTTAATATCAATCATCATCAATTAAAAATTCTTGATAACGAATTACACTGGCACAGTATCAAAAACCTAAACGATATGGCATTTGATCATAAGGCTATTGTAGATGAATGTTATCGTTGGTTGCAAAAAAGAATACAAGAGCATCCGCTCGGTTTCAATCTTTTGTCGGAAAAATTTTCCCTTCGTGAACTTCAAAATCTCTATGAAGCAATTTTAGGAATTAAGCTTGATCGAAGAAATTTTAGAAAAAAGTTCTTTTCTATGGACTTCCTGATTGATACGGGAGAATTGGAAGAAGATGTACCCCATCGCCCCGGCAAATTGTATAAGTTCAATTTCGAAAAGTATGAAAAGAATAAGCGTAAGTGGTTTTGTATAGACTTTTGAGCGTTGCTGAGCCTGCATTCTTGCCGATTAAATTTTCATTAACATTTCTTTGCAGGTAAAAAAGTTTCCTATATTGTGTAATAATTACACATTCCACCCTTTGTTTGTGTAAAAACGATTAAGCCTGTCGCCTATATGAGATTAATATTTACATCTCTTTTTTTATTGCTGTTCGTAAGCACTAAGGCACAACTGCTTTCCTGGACTCCTGAATTTATACAGGAAAGCTCCCCTACAATAGATATCATTGTTGATGCCACTCGTGGCAATTCTGGTTTAAAAGATTACGCTAATACTACTGATGTATATATTCATATTGGTGCTATCACATCAAAAAGCACCAGTAGTTCCGATTGGAAATATGTAAAGTTTGCATCCTTCAATACACCGGTTGCTGCAGCACAAACAACTTACCTCGGAAGTAACCGATGGAAATACACAATAACAGGTGGTTTAAGAAATTATTTTGGAATAACAGACGCAACAGAAAAAGTACAAAAAATCGCCATTTTATTTAGAAGTGGTGACGGAACCAAAGTACAACGAAATAGCGATGGAAGCGACATGTATATACCAATCTACGAAGCTGGTTTAGAAGTTCGCCTAACAGAACCTTTTGAAGAGCCTCGTTACTTTCCTGTGTTAGAAACAATCAATAAAAACGTAGGCGATCCACTTACCGTAGCAGCCAAAACAAGTCAGCCTTCGGTAATAAAGCTCTATTTCAACGGAGCTTTAGCTGGTACGTCACCAGCCAGTTCTACAGAATATAATGTTACACCAACAATAACAGTAGCCGGTACTCAAACAGTGATAGCGGAGGCGACCAGTGGCTCTGTTGTAAAGCGGGATACCCTCACCTTGTTTGTTGCTTCAAGTTCAGTAGTTGCTCCACTACCTGCTGGTGTAAAAGATGGGATAAATTATGAACAGGATCCAACAGCAGTTACATTAGTATTATTTGCGCCAGGCAAATCAAAGGTTTCTGTTTTGGGTGATTTTAATAATTGGACTGTTACCAATCAAATGAACATAACGCCGGACGGAAGTCGGTTTTGGGTCAGGCTTACGGGGCTTACTTCAGGAGTTGAATATGCTTATCAATACCTTATAGACGGAACTTTAAAAGTGGCAGACTACAACACCGAAAAAGTTTTAGATCCCGCAAACGATCAATTTATTCCTGCTGCTAACTATCCAAACCTAAAGCCATATCCAACTGGTAAAACAACAGGAATTGTAAGTGTGTTACAAACAGCAAAACCTGCATACAATTGGCAGATTCAAAATTTCGTTCGCCCGGACAAGCGTAATCTTATTATATATGAGTTGCTCGTAAGAGATTTTATTGCAGCACAAAACTGGCAAACATTAAAAGATACATTATCCTACTTAAAAAAACTTGGTATTAATGCTATTGAAATAATGCCATTTAACGAGTTTGAAGGAAATAATAGCTGGGGTTATAATACCTCTTTCTTTTTTGCTCCGGATAAAATGTATGGAACTGAAAATGCATTACGGCAGTTTATTGATGAATGTCACAAGCAAGGCATTGCTGTTATTATGGATATTGTAATGAATCATACATTCGGTCAATCCCCTACAGTTCAAATGTATTTCAATACTGCAACAGGCAGACCTGCTGCAAACAATCCATGGCACAATGAAGTAGCAAAGCACGATTTCAATGTTGGATATGATATAAACCACGAGTCGCAAGCAACAAAAGATTTAGTGGATCGTGTAGTTGAGCATTGGCTTACAAAAT
>DASVST010000139.1:0-3859 GCA_036387965.1 Segetibacter sp.
CGCTAAAACTCGCGAGACGACCCATGCCTTTTCCAGGTTCTCTTTTTATAAATTCCTGCTTGCGCTTATAATAGATTAACTGTTTCCTACATTATTTGTTGGAAAATGCTGCCCACTGAATCAACTGACGAACGTAATGCGACGCAACGATGATGCTATAGAAATCTATTGCTGGTCTCCAGAAAAAACCAGCAACAGCTGTTGTTATCGTAGCAAGGCAGCCAGGTTTTTATGAAGCCAGCAGAGAAGCATTCTTCAACATCGTTGTGTCACTCTCTTGTACTTGTATAACATTTTGCAGCTTTAACGACTTTTAAATGGACTGTAATGCTTGCGTTTTCAATATTTCCTGTCATTCAAATTTTCCAATTAGTTTTTTAGCGTGCTTCGTCACCATATTCCGATCGTAGTAATTGTGGTTCGATCCAAATACTTTTTTTTGCGTCTATTTATCTATCGGACAATTTACAAAATTTATAAAGTGAGCACAGATACAAAACCGGAAATATTAAACTCGAAAGATGACGTAAATGTCTTATTGGTTGAATGTTTCTTCGACGACAACGACAGAGTTTTCGAAATTCAAAATAACACATTAGGGATGTTCGATAGCTATGCGCTAATTGGAAGTACCACGAGTGATAGAATTATCTTTAATTGACAGAAAAAAACAGCCAACTAACTTATTCTCAAATTTTAGGTGAAAGTTTACGATTCAACTATAATCATCGCCGATGCAACTTTTACTCACTATTTAACTTCTGTGTTTGGGTGAATATTACGTTTTTCAACTGAATTCTCGAGAATTCCTTTCCAAATTATATATTGTTTATAACGCCAGAAGCGCAAAGACAACGTTACTACGATATTAAGATGTAATCAAAACAAAAACTGTTAGTTTCCACGTTAAATAATATGGATTCTTGCTCTGCAAAAAACGTGAAATTAAACTTAATTAAAGGTGGATCAAATAATTCGAACAAAATTCGTGTTACATCGGGTTATCAAAAAGCAATTGATATATTCTTCAATGTAATAAGTCCTGTTTCTTTAGGTTACATGCTATATTTTTTATCAAATGAAAACATGGCTTCGAGAACAATAAGAAATCATCTTCCTGATGGTTTGTGGGCGTATGCTTTTCAATCATGTATCCTCATAATCTGGAACCGAAAAGGAAATATTATGTGGACACTCTTTATCATGACTTTATCCTTAGGTTTTGAAGTATTACAACACATACATTTTATAGATGGCACAGGCGACTACATAGATATTATAACCTATTTTGTTTTTTTTGGAATTGCCCTAATTGTAAACAGATTTCTTATTCTTCATACTCATTATCTCACAAAAAAATTATGATCAAGACCAAACAACAACTACTTTCATTTCTAACTGTTGTGATATTTTCTATTATCGCAGTAGGTTCCAATCCTTCAAAGAAAACCTTTGGAAATTCAGAGAATTGGATTCCTCAAAATTTCGATCCAAAAACAACTACTTTACTTATTGAAAATTTCTCAGCTTCGAAGAGTGCCGAAGAAAAAATGCAACAATATATGAGTGAATCATATCCATACAAATATGAATTCGTGGACTTAAAAACTATACAAAACAGAACGGGAAAGTATGCAGATACCAGACTATACAAATTTGCTCTGGTAATAAGCATGCATTCTTCCACTATTAATAAATCTCAGGGTGCAAGTTCATCTATTGGCTTAACAACTACGGGGTTTGATTTCCATTTTTTCGATAGAGACCTAATAAAGAATTATCCAAGCACAAAAAGGGCGTCAAGCTACCCAATCATGACTTTTAAACCGGTTATTAATACTATCGTGAAACATTTTCAAGACCTGAAATAAGCCTGAAGTAATATGCCCTTTGCTTATAAAATTTCTACAGTACGGATAGTGTTAAAACTTTTGTGTTGCTGATCATCTAACGGTAGTAACAAAGTGAATTATTGTAACGCTGGCAAACCATCAACGACAAGAACCCCTGGCTTCTGGAACACCAGCAGTGGTAAAAAAGTAGTTTGCAACTGGTTTAAACGCTGCCAAACGTGCTTTTCCGTTTTCTTTTGAAATTTATTGTACGTTCCAAATGCTCAACTCAGCAGATGAGACGGTGTGCTTTTTTGTAGCCGGCATTTAGAATACTGTTCAACATCGTTGTGTCACTCACTTGTACTTGTATAACCTTACTTGGCTTTTCCCTGCGCTGCATTTTGAAGGTGACAACGCCATCAAATAGCCCGTCTTTCAAGAACACCAACAGGCACACAGAAGAAAGCGGAATTATTTAAAGCTATTTAAATCACCCATTTTCACTCATTCTAGTCAACCGCTACTAAATATAGAATCGGAGCATCATCAGTTGTCAAAGTAATTCAGTAAGAATTGATATAGAATTTAAACACCTTTTAAGGCATAACTTTTTCAGTGCTTAACCACTATCATTACTTCAACAACCAATGTATATGTTCCCCAAATCCGTTTCCATTTCCCTTAAAGTAAATGGCCACCCTCGTCATCTTACTGTACAACCCTGGGTTTCTCTACTAGATGCACTACGCGAGTACCTTGACCTTACCGGTACAAAAAAAGGTTGCGACCACGGACAATGCGGTGCCTGCACCCTTTTATGTGATGGAAAACGTATTATTAGCTGCCTTACGCTGGCAGTAATGAAAGACGGCTCAGAGATAACCACAATAGAAGGTATTGCAAAAGAAGGTGAACTGCACCCTCTGCAAAAAGCATTTATAGAACACGATGCTTTTCAATGTGGCTATTGCACACCTGGTCAAATATGTAGCGCAATAGGCATGTTGCAGGAAGGCAAAGCAAAAACAAGGGCTGATGTAAAAGAACTAATGAGTGGAAACCTTTGCCGTTGCGGTGCTAATATCGGTATCATAGATGCCATAATGGAAGTAAAAGAAGGAGGCACCCATGAATAATTTCAACTACACAAAAGCTACGGATGTACAGGAAGCGATACAATTTGGTGTGGCAAGTCCTGGTACCCATTATGTAGCAGGCGGCACTAATATCCTCGATTTGTGGAAGTACGACCTGATGAAGATTGAAACGCTCATTGATATCAATCATGTAAACGGTCATCATGCCATACAAGAAACCGCAAATGGAGGCGTACGGCTTGGTGCGCTGGTTACCAATGCTGATACTGCCTATCACCCTATAGTTGAGCAACGATATCCACTGCTATCTGCAGCAATTCTCGCCGGTGCTTCAGCACAAATACGTAACATGGCTACTAACGGTGGCAATTTGTTGCAGCGTACCCGTTGCTATTATTTCTACGATGCAAATACGCCTTGTAATAAACGTGAACCCGGCACCGGTTGTTCCGCCATTGGTGGTTTTAATCGCATTCATGCAATAATGGGTACCAGCGAACACTGCATTGCCGTTTTTCCGTCGGATATGTGTATTGCTTTATCTGCACTTGACGCAGTAGTAAATATATCAGGTACTGCCGGTGAACGTAGTTTGCCTTTTACCGAATTTCACCGTTTACCTGGCGATACGCCACATATAGATAATAACCTGCTACATGGCGAAGTGATTACAAGTATTGACCTTCCCCAAAAGGGGTTTGCAAAAAACTATTCGTACCTAAAAATGCGCGACCGTAATTCTTATGCCTTTGCGCTGGTGTCAGTCGCTACCGGATTAGAGTTAGAAGGAAACCTTATAAAAGAAGCAAGAATAGCGCTGGGTGGTGTTGCACATCATCCATGGCGGTTAAAAGAAGCGGAAGATTTTTTAATAGATAAAACAGCTACGCGTGAAAATTTTGCGGCAGCCGCAGAGATTATTTTAGC
>DASVST010000140.1:0-3248 GCA_036387965.1 Segetibacter sp.
TGAAGTTCTGACAGCAATTAAAGACTTACAAGGTTTTAAGAACCCGAAAGTAGCAATGCCTGGTGTTGTCGTTCTGGAAGCGACACCTTTTAGATCTTACGATGAAGTAGAAATAGAAATGAACTCATTAAGTAATCAACTGAAAGAGCATACAAGGCAATTAAACAGCACTCCTCTTATTATTATTGCCGATGATAGTGACTTTACAAGTGCAACTTTAAAAAACTATCTATGGGTAACATATACAAGGTGTAACCCATCACACGATATTTATGGAGTTGATTCTTTTGTAAGGAACAAGCATTGGGGTTGCAATGGACCACTTATTATAGATGCACGAATAAAACCACACCATGCACCGGCTGTTGAGAAAGATCCTGTAGTTGAAAAAAAGATAAACAGATTGTTTGAGAAAGGTGGTAGTTTATACGGTGTTCTGAAACATTAATGTGTCAATTCTTTCTCCATAACTATAAATTCTAATTTCTGCTTTGGTATTCCAAATCTTACATCATTTGGAAAAGGTTCTGTTTTTCCTGTGCTTCTATAACCATGACGTTCATACCACTCGATTAATTCTTTTCGTACAGAGATAACTGTCATTGTAACGACAGAACAACCAACGTTTAATGCATAATCTTCTGAAACCTTCAATAGTTGTTTGCCGATTCCTTTTGCTTGTATTTCAGGTGAAACGGTAAGCATTCCTAAATACAACTTTTCATGTTGTTTTTGTAAATAAACACTTCCTGCAATATCTCCGTTATCATTCAAAAACTTCAAAATAGTTGCGCCAGGCTTTCCCAACATTTCTTCTAAAGAATCATCATCTGTTCTTATGCCATCCAGTAGATCAGCTTCAGTAGTCCAGCCTTTTTTAGAAGCCTGACCCCGATATGCGCTGTTTACAAGTTTCACTAAATCAGGTATATCATTAATATCTGCCCGCAAAATGTTCATCAGGCAAAAATAGATTAATTGGTACTTTTACTTAAATGTATTCCAAACAAGAAGCAGCTCAATTAAAGCAGGAATTCTGGACAACCTTTGGTCGTTATATGACTCCGGTGCAATCAGCTGAAGGCTTAAAGGTTAATTGGATAAATTATAAAACAGGAGAGAAGTATGTGCATTTCAAAATGCAGGCTGATACCAAAATCGCTTCAATAGCTATCGAAATATCCCACCCGGATAAAGGTATACAACAACTCTATTTTGAACAGTTGCAACAGATGAAGAAGATGCTAAGTGGCTCTCTTAACGAAGAGTGGAGATGGCAGTTACACACAACAGATGAATTGGGAAGAACGATTAGTAGAGTTTATAAAGAATTTAAGCCGGTTAATATCTTCAACAAAGAGGATTGGCCGCAACTTATTTCTTTTTTCAAACCCCGTATCATAGCTCTCGATGATTTCTGGAGTTCAGCTAAGTATGGTTTTGAAGCTTTAAGATAAAGTACAAAAAGCGGCCAAGAGAGCCTGAAATAAATTCAAGATGATGTTTAAGTAGAAGTTCGTCATGCTGAACTCGTTTCAGCATTTATTGGCATAATAGGTTAAAGCACGCCAAGAGATGCTGAAATGAATTCAGGATGACGGGTGAATGTGTTACATCGTCTAGCTTTGCTCCAGCATCTATTAGAAGTATCAAAGCACAAATCCTTGTGTCATACAATTCGAACGAAATCACGTTTCATAAAGTGCTATTTTCGCTACTACCCTAAAACAACTTAATGGATATAAAGGCTACCAGCTACCCGAAGGAGAAAATCAATATATTATTTCTTGAAAATGTAAGTGATAAAGCCGTTCAATATTTCAATGAAAATGGATATGGTAATACGCAGAAACTATCAGGCGCTTTAAGTGAGCAAGACTTAATTAAAGCTATAAAAGATGTGCATCTGCTTGGCATTCGTTCAAAATCTTTAATCACACAAAAAGTGTTGGATGCGGCTACCAAATTACAGGCTATTGGCTGCTTTTGCATAGGTGTAAACCAGGTAAATCTTGCTGAGGCAACTAAAAGAGGTGTGGCTGTTTTTAATGCACCTTACAGTAACACACGCAGTGTTGCCGAACTTGTAATCGGCTCTGCAATTATGTTGGTTCGTCGAATTCCAGATAAAAATAAAGCGGCACATAACGGCATCTGGCTAAAGGAGGCAAGAGGTAGCTATGAGTTAAGAGGCAAAACCTTAGGAATAATTGGTTATGGAAATATTGGAAGCCAGCTAAGTGTGCTTGCAGAAGCGCTTGGAATGAAAGTTATTTTCTATGACATTGAAACCAAAATGCCTTTGGGAAATGCTATTGCTAAGACTTCAATAAAAGATGTAGTTAGCAAGGCTGATGTTGTCTCTTTACATGTTCCTGAGTTGCCTTCAACAAAAAATCTGGTAAACAAAACGAACCTTAAGTTCTTCAAAAAAGGAGCGGTTTTAATCAACTATGCAAGGGGAGAAGTTGTTGATTTAGATGCTTTGCGTAATGCTATTTTACAAGACAAAATAGGGGGAGCAGCAATAGATGTTTTTCCTGTTGAGCCTGAGAAGAACGGAGACTTTTTCGATACTCCATTACGCGATCTGCCAAACGTGTTGCTAACTCCCCATATAGGCGGTAGTACAGAAGAAGCTCAACAAAATATTGGTGAAGATGTAAGTAATAAACTTTTTCAATACCTCGAAAAAGGTATATCCATCGGGTCACATACCATTCCCGCTCTAAATCTTCCACCGCAGGAAGGAGCGCATCGTATTTTACATGTTCATAAAAATGTGCCCGGTGTGCTTAGTGAAATAAATACGCAATTATCGAAACATAAGATAAATATTGTTGCCCAATACTTGAAAACGAATGAGGATATTGGTTATGTTGTTTTGGATGTTGACAAGAAATTATCAAACAACGCAGCTCAATTACTTAAAAAAGTGAAGGAAACAATAAAAGTGAGGTTACTTTATTAATATGAAAACAGCTTTACTTCTTTTCATCTGCATGTTCACGAGTTTATGCAGTCTTTGCGCTCAACCTTTTCAGTTGCGAGGTGTAGTCGTAGCCGAACAAGATGACAAACCTCTAACAGGTGCAAGTGTTTTTATTAATAATGCATCAAAGGGTGCGATTACGGATGGTGATGGTAAGTTTTCACTAGCAGATATTCGCTACAATACTTTCGAACTTGTTGTTTCATATGTCGGTTATGAAACTATTGTTGTCAACATATCTCCTGAAAATATAGGC
>DASVST010000141.1:0-5622 GCA_036387965.1 Segetibacter sp.
CCCCGCAATACTGACGGGGGAGCCGCAAGTAAAGCTCAATTAAACGACAAATGCTTGCTACAAAAAAATTACATCTGGATTAAAGAGGCTGCAAAACTTCTTGCTTCGCCATCGCTTTCAAAGTACTCTTCTAAAGTAGGATTTTCGATGAATGTAACCTTGCTCATCGTTTGCTCCACCACTTCCGTCATGTCTAAGAAGCCGATGCGGTTTTTAAGAAATGCGTATACAGCAATCTCGTTTGCGGCATTTAAAATGCTTGGCATGTTGCCGCCTTTATTTAGCGCTTCCATCGCAAGTGCAAGGTTGCGGAATGTTTTTAGATCAGGTTCTTCGAACGTCAGGTTTTGTACAGACTTGAAACTGAAGCGCGGAAAATCGTTGGGCAAACGCTGCGGGAATGCCAATGCATATTGTATCGGCAACTTCATATCTGGCAAGCCCATTTGGGATTTAATGCTTCCATCTTCAAACTGAACCATGCTGTGAATAATGCTTTGCGGATGGACGATCACTTGTATCTGCTCAGGTTTTAAATTGAACAACCATTTTGCTTCAATCATCTCAAGCCCTTTGTTCATAAGGGTTGCACTGTCAATGGTGATCTTTGCACCCATTGTCCAGTTAGGATGTTGTAGTGCATGATCCCGCTTAACGTTAACGAGGAAGTTTGGTTTTTTACCACGAAACGGGCCACCGCTTGCAGTTAGAATAACCTTCTCAATTTTATTTCTTGTTTCGCCAACCAGGCATTGAAAAATTGCAGAATGTTCGCTATCAACAGGAATAACCGGCGCCCTGTTTTCCATCGCTTTACGCATTACGATATCGCCGGCAACTACCAGTGTTTCCTTATTTGCAAGTGCTACAGGTTTTCCGTTTTCAAGTGCTTTCAAGGTTGGTTTTAACCCGGCATATCCAACAATTGCTGCAAGCATAAGATCATAGCAATCCATTGATGCAACTTCTTCTAATGAATTTTCGCCTGCAAAAACTTTTACATTCGTATTAAATAAAGCGGCTTTTACTTTCTCGTATTTCTTTTCATCGCCGATTACAACAATGTTTGGTTTAAACTTGATTGCCTGTTCTATTAATAGTGTATCGTTTGATTGAGCAGTGAGAACTTCAGCGGTAAATTTATCAGGATTGGCTGCTAAAACTTCCAAAGCTTGTGTGCCGATGGAGCCTGTAGAGCCAAAAATTGCAATTCTTTTTTGAGACATTTCTAAATATTAGTCGGGCGGTAAAGATAGAGGAATAATGATTCTATAGAAGGTGAATTTGCAAAAAAGTAGTTTACCAATTTTTGGTAAAATGTTATTTTAATTCTTAAATTTACAAGATTAATGGCATAGGTGTAATTAAGCATCGTGCAACAAAAGAGGGGGCAACTCTATAAACTCTGCAACTCGCCATGCATATATCAATAGACAGCTAAGAAAATTTATGACAGTTAAGTTTAACAACGATTATTTAGAGAAACTTTATTCCAATCAACCGGTAAAGGGAAAGCCGGTATTTAGTTCAGAGATAATCATACAATTTAAAAAGATCATTTTAAGAATTAAAGCTGCGGATAGCACGATTGTATTACGACAGCAAAGAGGCTTACATTTTGAAGCACTAAAAGGAAATAAAAAGGGATTGTATTCTATACGGATAAATAAACAATATCGGCTGGAATTTAAAATTGAAAATGATATTATAACATTGGTTGAAATTATCTTAATCGAAGATTTATCTAAGCATTATGAAAAATAACTATGGCAGACTATAAGGTAATAGGAAAAAATGGAAAAGTTTTAGAAACCGATGTAACGCTACATCCGGGAGAGGTATTAGCAGATGAGTTATTAGCAAGAGATATTTTAAAAAAAGATTTTGCATCAAAAATTGGAATGCAACCTTCTCATTTAAGTGATTTATTTAAAGGTAAAAGACATGTGTCAGCAAAGCTTGCTTTGCAACTTGAAAAGCAGTTAGGTATTGATGCTGGTTTTTGGCTTCGTGTACAAATAGATTATGATCTTTTTATGGCAAAAAGAGAATTAGAAATTACTTAAACAATAAAGGGCTGCAACTCATCAGCAAGTTTCCGATCATTGCTTAGCCGGGGAACTTTATTTTGTCCGCCAAGCTTTCCAATGCTCTTCATATAGTCAATAAACCCATTTTTCCGGATAGGCGTGATTTTAAGTATATCTAAGATGTTGCCTTTGATCAAGTCATCATAATATACATTCTTCTCCCGCAGGTTATTGTCTATTTTTTTTATTAATGAAGTGAAATCAGCCGGTTGATTTTCAAACTCGATGAACCACTCATGATAACTTTTTCCTTCGCCCTGGTGAATGTAAGGAGCAACGGTGAATTCAGTTACTTTAATGCCTTCTTCCTGCGCAGCTTTTAATAAAGAATATTCAACTTCTTCACCTATAACATGTTCGCCGAAGGCAGAAATAAAATGTTTTATTCTACCACTAACTAATAGCCTGTAAGGATCGGTACTGATAAATTTTACCGTATCTCCAATGTTATAGCCCCACAAGCCGGCATTACTATTTATTATTAATGCATAATTCTCACCAACCTTCACATCTTTTAAACTTAAGCGATTTTGATTTGCATTAGCAATTTCGTTAGCCGGAATAAACTCATAAAAAATTCCTGAGTTTGTATTCAGCAACAATCCCTGTTCTTTATAATCATCCTGAAAAGCAAAAAAACCTTCTGACGCCGGAAACAATTCTATCGTATCAACTTCTTTTCCAATGCTATCCATCAGTTTGCTTTTATAGGGTTCAAAGTTTACTCCACCTTGAACAAGAACGGATAGATTAGGAAAAAGATCTTTTATTTTCTTGCCACTTTTTTCAGTTAATCTATCAAAATACATTTGCATCCATGGTGGAATACCACTTATCAACGTCATATTTTGTGTGATTGTTTCTTCGACTATTTTGTCCAGCTTCGTTTCCCAATCTTCGATACAGTTGGTTTCGTAGCTGGGCAGTTGATTAGTTCTTAGGTATTTTGGAATGTGATGATTAACAATACCGCTAAGTCTGCCTGTTGGTATTTCTGCAATTCGCTCCAATTCTGGTGAACCACTCAGGAAAATCATTTTACCACCAGCAAATTCATAATTACCACTTTGCGACATGTAGCATAGCAAAGCGTTTCTGGCTGTGTTGAGGTGGTTTGGAATAGAATCCTTTGTTATCGGAATATATTTTACCCCGCTGGTTGTACCGCTGGTTTTTGCAAAATAGATTGGCTTTCCTTTCCACAAAACGTTGTGTTGACCTTCCTTAATTTTTTCAACGTATGATTTCAATTGTTCGTAATCACGGATTGGAACAGCTTTTTTAAAATCGTCGTAACCTTGTATCGTTTCGAAAGAATGATCTTTTCCAAACAGCGTTTTGCTTCCGGTTTTTACCAGGCTTTTTAGAGTAGCCTCCTGGTCTTGCACCGCAGTCTCCATTCCCTTCTTGATCTGATTATATATGTAATAGGCAAAAGGTTTTGCCAGGTGAGATTTCAAGTTCATGTGAAAGAAAATTGGAGGTGCAAGGTAAGTGGTAAGAAGTTTTAAGGAAAATCTAAGGTTTCAGAAGGATATTTGTCTTCTTTTATTAGGTTTTTCCATTAAACCCCTTACCTTTGCCGACCTAATTTTGGATAGTTATGTTTGCAGTCGTTAAAATCGCAGGACAACAGTTTAGAGTACAAGCCGGACAAAGTTTGTACGTACCTCACCTGCAAGGTAAATCAGGAGATAAAGTTCAATTCAGCGATGTTATGCTGACGAACAGTGATGGAAAATTTTCTTTCGGTGCTGATGCAAAAGCAACAGTTACTGCAGAGATCGTAAGTGATCTTATTCAAGGCGATAAAGTAATTGCCTTTAAGATGAAAAGAAGAAAAGGTTTCCGTAAAAAACATGGTCATAGAACACACTATACCAGGATTAAAATTGAAAGTATCGCTTAATTTTTTGATGTCTGATTTCATGATGTCTGATTCTTGCAGAATCATTTGTCTGATTTTCAAATTTTCAAATTTTCAAATTAAAAAGTTATGGCTCATAAAAAAGGTGAAGGTTCGGTAAAGAACGGTCGTGATTCACAAAGCAAACGCTTAGGTGTAAAAATATTCGGAGGTCAACCCGCTATCGCAGGTAACATCATTATTCGTCAGCGTGGTACAAGTTATCATCCTGGTAAGAATGTAGGTGTTGGAAAAGACTTTACACTTTTTGCATTAACAGATGGCTTAGTAGAATTTAAAAAAGGAAGGAACGATAGAAATACAGTTTCGATAGTTACTGCCGAAGTGTCTGCATAAAATAATTTTTTGTCAGTACCAAATAAGTTTTTAATTTTAATGGATTATTTACTAACCATTAAATTTTACAAACATGGCAACTGCAAAAAAAGCAGCTACTAAAAAAGCTGCATCTGGTAGTAAGGGCGGAAGCTCTTCTTCTGGAAGCAAAGGAGGAAGTTCTTCATCTTCTTCTGGTAGCAAAGGAGCTTCAAAGAAAGCTTCAGCTGGAAAAAAATCATCTACTGGTTCTGGAAGCAAAGGAGGAAGTTCATCTTCTTCTAGTAGCAAAGGAGCATCTAGCAAAGGCGCTTCTAAGAAAGCATCTGCTGGAAAAAAATCATCTACAGGTTCTGGTAGCAAAGGAGGAAGTTCATCTTCTTCCGGTAGCAAAGGAGCATCTAAGAAAGGTGCAGCATCCGGCGGTGGAAAAAAATCATCTGCGGGTTCTGGTAGCAAAGGAGGAAGTTCATCTTCTTCTGGTAGCAAAGGAGCATCTAAGAAAGGTGCAGCATCCGGCGGTGGAAAGAAATCATCTTCAGGTTCTGGTAGCAAAGGAGGAAGTTCATCTTCTTCTGGCAGCAAAGGAGCATCCAAGAAAGGTGGTTCATCAAGCAGCGGAAAGTAATCTTCTTTTGCTTATAGTATTAAAATTCCCGGATTCTTCCGGGAATTTTCGTTTAATGTATTCTGTCTCCCCTCACGTCCAATTCTACCATAACGGTTGCTTCGTATGCTAACCACTCACTCCATCTCTTTCTCACTTTCTCTTTATCAATGTAGGTTTCAGCAAGGTCTATAAACAATGCATAGTGTCCTGCTTCACTTTCCATAAAACGCCTGTAAAAGTTCTGGAGATATGGATCATCAAGCCCATCACTTAATCTCTTAAAACGTTCGCAACTTCTTGCTTCGATCAAAGCAAATATCAGCAGTTTATCTAAAAAGAAATCTTCTTCGCTGCCGCCCTTAACTTGAAAGCTCATCAACTTATTTACATAGGCATCTTTTCTTTGTTTACCTAAGTTAAGGTTCCTTTTTTTCAGTTCTGCAAGCACCAGGCGAAAGTGTCCCCACTCTTCTGTAACAATCGGAGAAAGTTCTTCAACAAGTTTTTCTTTATTAGGATAACGCTGAATTAATGATATGCAACTGGTAGCTGCTTTCTGTTCGCAATATGCATGATCGGTAAGTATTTCCTGGAGTGACAGGTGAGCAAGGTCGACCCACCGTGGGTCGGTAGGCAATTGTAAACCTAAAATTGCTTTTGTGTGATCTGAGATGGTTGTA
>DASVST010000142.1:0-9844 GCA_036387965.1 Segetibacter sp.
CTCCCTACAATTTCTCATGGTTTATGCACAACTTCGGGCATGTTGATGACAAGAAGAATTACAGGAAAATACTTCGTTATGCTTTTGATTTCATGCATCACACATTTTGACCTTGCAGTATTGTAAAATTAATCCAATTGATAAAATGTACTAGGTAGTATCTATAGAAACCTTCCTGTATAACTTTCCGGAACTTGTTTTAATCCTTCCGGCTTACCGGCATAGATCAAACTGCCTCCCCCATCTCCGGCTTCAGGACCAAGATCAATAACCCAGTCAGCGCTCTTGATAACATCGGTATTATGTTCTATCACAAGAATAGAATGCCCCTGCTCTATAAGTGCATTGAAAGAAGCAAGTAACTTTTTTATATCATGAAAATGCAAGCCTGTTGTTGGTTCATCAAAAATGAAAAGTATATGACCACTCCCCTTTCCTTTACCGAGAAAGCTTGCAAGCTTTACACGTTGTGCCTCGCCGCCGCTTAATGTATCGCTGCTTTGTCCAAGCTTTATATAGCCTAGCCCAACGTCCTGCAAGGGCTGAATTGCTTTAGCAATAGATGCGCCTTCTTTACTTCCTTTCTCCTGTGAAAAGAATTCTACTGCTTCATCTACACTAAGTTCAAGTATATCATGAATGCCTTTTTGTTTAAATGTAACTTCAAGCACTTCTTCTTTAAATCGTTTGCCATTGCAGACATCGCATTGTAAATGCACATCAGCTAAAAATTGCATTTCCACCACTTGCTCACCCTCACCTTTGCATGCATCACATCTTCCTCCATCAACATTAAAAGAAAAATGCTTTGGCTGAAAGCCTCGTATTTTAGATAAAGGTTGCTTTGCATACAAGTCTCTTATTTCATCGTAGGCTTTTATGTAGGTTACAGGATTACTTCTTGAAGACTTACCAATTGGATTTTGATCAACCAACTCTACTTGGCTTATATATTCAACATCACCTGTTATAGCTTTATGAAACCCAACCTTGTCACTGTACTCTCCTTTTATCTTTTTTATTCCGGGAGATAATATCTGTTTAACTAAAGTTGTTTTACCGCTTCCGCTTACACCACTAACCACACACAAAACATTCAAGGGAAATTCAACAGTAATGTCTTTTAAATTATTATGTCTTGCACCTTCAACTTTTATACTTCGGTTCCACTTGCGAATGTGTTTAGGTGGTTCAATGTTCAACTCGCCTTTTAAATATTTCCCTGTAAGGCTTTTTGCGTTTGATGTCAGCTCATCATAATTGCCAACAGCTACAACTTCTCCACCAAGATGACTAGCGAGCGGACCCATATCAATAATATGATCTGCTTCACGCATCATCATTTCATCATGCTCCACCACTACCACAGTATTTCCTAGATCGCGAAGTTCCTTGAGGACTTTGATCAATTTCTCTGTGTCTCGTGAATGCAAGCCAATAGAGGGTTCATCCAATATATAAAGCGAATTGGTAAGATTACTACCGAGACTTCTTGTTAGTTGAATGCGCTGGCTTTCTCCACCACTTAATGAGTTAGCAAGTCTATTCAATGTAAGGTAACCTAAGCCCACATCGAGTAAGGTTTTGATTCGATGATTGAGTTCAATAAGTATTCTCTTCGATACTTGTTGATCGTATTCAGTTAACTGCAACCGATTAAACCATTGCTGCAAATCCTTTACAGGCATTTCACATAGTTCGGCAATATGCTTACCCTGAACTTTTACATACAACGCTTCTTTACGTAAACGATAACCTTCACATTCAGGGCAAATTGTTCGACCGCGATAGCGGCTTAGCATTACTCGATATTGTACCTTATATAAGTTTGCTTCTACTTCCTTAAAGAAATCGTTTATTCCATCGGCGTAGCTATTGCCTTTCCATAACACATCATATTGTTCCTTTGATAGATCAGCTATTGAAGTATGAACAGGGAAGTTGAAATTCTTTGCAGCTTTTATAAAACGTTCTTTCCATAAACCCATCTTCTCTCCCTTCCATGGGGCTACTGCACCTTCGTATACACTCAATCTTTTATCAGGAATAACAAGGTCGGCATCTATACCTAATACCTGTCCGAAGCCTTCGCATGTAGGGCATGCGCCAAATGGGTTATTGAACGAAAACAAATTTGGAACTGGTTCTTCAAACTGAATACCATCAAGCTCAAATTTGTTGCTGAAGTTTAGCATTTTGTCTCCATCAACTTCTAAAAACATTTCTCCTTCACCTTCATAAAATGCAGTACCTATACTATCACTCATTCTATGTACATCATCTTCATCAAACTCTTTTGCAACAATTCTATCAACTAGTATAAAAGCAGAATTCGGATTGGAGATGTTGGATTTTGGGTTTTTTGATTTTACCTCTTTTACTTTATAATTGAGATCATCATCACTCATCTCAAGTAAATCTTCTATCCTAATCATTTCTTTATCTACGTACATTCTGCTGAAACCCTTTTGCAATAATATATTTAGTTCTTCTCTTACTTCCCTATTAGCATGTTGCCTAAAGGTTGCGAGAAATAATATTTTAGAACCTGCTGATAGTTGTTTTATTGCTGAAATAACATCAGCAACATCATCTTTCTTTACTTCTCTTCCACTTATGGGGGAAATGGTATGACCTGCACGTGCAAATAATAAACGCAGGTAATCGTACATCTCGGTCATGCTACCAACAGTACTGCGAGGTGTTCTTGTAATTACTTTTTGTTCGATAGCAATTGCAGGGCATAAGCCTTTTATAAAGTCTACATCAGGCTTATTCATACGTGCCATAAACTGCCGTGCATAAGCACTAAGACTTTCGGCATAACGCCTTTGCCCTTCTGCAAATAATGTATCGATCGTTAATGATGATTTACCAGAGCCAGATACACCTGTAACAACTATAAATTTATTGCGAGGAAACTCTGCTGTAACATTTTTTAAATTATGAACACGTGCTCCCTTTACTACAATGTTATCATTATTACTTTTCTTAATAGTACTCTTCTTTTCTTTAGTAGCAGGAGATGAAATTTTCGTCATAAGGCCGGCAAAAATAAACACAATAACTGTGATAGGTTCAGTAACTATTATTTATTGTGCAAATCAATAAATAAAACAACAAAAGTTTCATTGTGAGACGAGTTTCCAAGGGTGGGATTGATTTTATATAAAATTTTTATAATTGTGTCTCTTCCGGTTATTCTTCTGGCTCAATCGCTTACAGTCTGTTAATTCTTTGGCGTTGTTTTACATCATGTTAATAACAACCATCCAAAAAAGAGAAACTTCCAAAAAAACTTACACAAACTTATTGTGTAACAAAGAAGAATCTTCTCTAAAAATGTTTGTAGCTAACATTTGTAATTCCAATATCCTATAACAAAAATTTTTTCCATCATCCTAATCAAAAACATTTTCTATGAAAACTTTTACTCAAGCAACCGACACACAACTGGTTCACGCGTTTCAAGACGGTAACTCTCAAGCACTGGAAGTTTTGATTAACCGTTACAAAGACAAGATCTTTTCTTCAATCCAATTTCTTGTAAAAGACAAGTACCTGGCTGAAGATCTTTTTCAGGATGTGTTTATTAAAATCATAGATACGATCCGTAACAATCGCTATACTGAAGAAGGAAAATTTTTACCCTGGGCTATGCGTATTGCTCACAACCTATGCGTAGATCATTTCCGTAAGGTAAAGCGTACACCAGCTATTAAAACAGGCGATGACAGAGACATTTTTGAAGTGATAAATATGTATGAAGACGGAGCTGATACTAAGATCATGCAAGGTCAATCTCACGATCGTGTTCGCAAGATGCTTGATATGTTACCAGAAGAACAAAGAGAAGTAATTGTTTTACGTCATTATGCTGATTTAAGTTTTAAAGAAATTTCTCAGATGACAAACTGCAGTATAAATACAGCATTGGGACGTATGCGTTATGGATTGATAAACATGAGGAAAATGCTTGTAGAAAAGCAAATTGCATTATAATTTTTGGTAGATTTACCTACCGTTCTAAAAATGTTGTTCAGCTGGCTTTTGTACAGACTACTCTTAGTTTGTTATTGCTTGCCAAAGTTGAAGTTTGCTGGATGATAACCCCAATTGAAAAATAATATACAGAAAGCCTCCCATGATACGGAGGCTTTCTTGATTTACATAAGTCTTGATCATTTAAAAGGAAGATTATTTTCTCTTTCCAAACTCTTCCTTCACCTTTTGTAAATGGTTGATAAATTTTTGGATATCAGAATCATATCCATACTTTATATCACTTAAGGGATTTCCATTTAAATCAAGAAACATATAAAGAGGTTGTGCATTAAAGCCAAACTTTGTTATTTCGTAATCAAGATTCTTTTCACCAACAGTAGTTATTGTTTCGCCTTTTGCATTCGTATACTGTTCTGCCTCGGACAATTCTGTAGACTCATCAACATATAAACTCACTAAAACGAAGTCTTCTTTTATTCTTCTCAGCACTTCAGGATCATCCCAAACTTCAGCTTCCATCTTGCGACAGTTTGCACAACTATGTCCTGTAAAATCGAGCATTACAGGTTTGTTCATGGCTTTCGCTGCAGCCATACCTTCTTCTAAATCGAAATAACCGGTTAAGCCAAGTGGCACATGAAGTTTATCTGTATATTTTTTTGGAGGAAGCGCCAAGCCCGTTGCCGTTGTTGTACCACCGTTTGATACCCGAAGATTATCAAGCTTATATTTTATGTCCTGAAGGTTAAAGTCCTGTGTACTTGTATGAGGCAACCAGCCTCCTATTCCCTTTAACGGCGCACCCCATAAACCGGGAAACATATACAATGCAAAACAGAATGAAGCCATTGCAAAAAATAATCTTGGAACAGTAATGTATGGCAGATCACTGTCGTGGCTGAATTTTAATTTTCCTAAAAGATAAAAACCAAGGAGTAGAAAAATGATGATCCAGATAATCAGGAAAATTTCTCTGTCAAGTAAACCCCAGTGATAAGCAAGGTCTACATTCGAAAGAAACTTCATAGCTAGAGCAAGTTCTATAAATCCAAATGTAACCTTCACGGTATTTAACCAACCCCCACTTTTTGGTAGCGATTGCAACATGCTAGGGAAGAATGCGAAGAGTGAGAATGGAAGAGCCAGTCCCACTCCAAAACCCAACATGCCAATTACAGGAGCAATGCTTACACCTTTGGTGGATGTTTGTCCGAGCAATGTACCGACGATTGGACCAGTGCATGAAAAGCTTACAATAACAAGTGTAAGCGCCATGAAGAAGATACCTATCATTCCACCTTTGCCCGCTTTCTCATCTGTTTTATTTGCCCATTTATTTGGAAGTGTTAGGTCGAAAGCACCAAAAAAAGAAATTGCAAATATGATAAAGATGACGAAGAAGAGTAAATTAGAAAAAGGATGAGTTGAAATATTATAAAGAATCTTATCGCCAAAAATAAGCGTGAGTATGAGTGTTGGTATTGTGTAAATCAAAATGATGGAAAAAGAATACCAAACAGCATTGCGAATACCTTCACCTTTTGATTTACTACGCTTTAAAAAGAAACTAACAGTAACGGGAATTAACGGAAACACACAAGGAGTAAATACAGCAAGTATACCCGTTAATAAGCAAAGAAGAAAAGTTGACCAGAGTGATTCATCTGCTTCAATGTCGTTAGCCTCTTCACCCGGCTTAGAACGTATTTTTGAAGAAAAAGTTTCTTCTGCATTCTCGTAATTGTCGCCAACCTTTGCAAGCCAGGAAATAGTTCCTTTTATTACAGCACTATCTGTCTCTGCTAATGAAATACGTTGCTGCCACTCAACACTATCAGTAAAGTACCTGATGGTTGCACCACCCGCAGCAGAATCGACAGATGTTTGCAGATTACCTTTTTCTTGTAAACTATCTTTTAAATATTTAAGAGAAGCTGTATCGAAAGTAATTGAAGTAATAAATGCATCATCTGCAGTTTGCTTTTTAATCGAAAACAGCTGTACACCGGGTTTTACTTTTGCTTTAATTGTAATAACAGCTACATCTTTGCCGGTGCGCTCTGCATTAAACGAAAATTGCACAAGCTTATCCTGTGCAATTGATATTATAGTAAAAAATACTCCTGTTAGGAGTGAAAGAAGTTTTCTCATTTAAGCTTATGAATTAATTCAAAGCTACATTAAAAGTTTTCTTGGTTGGAGGCAAACATTGGTGGTCATCACACGTCATATACTCTACCGTGACACCGACGTTAGTCTTCAAGTTACCTTTTACTTTTACGGTTTGAACAAAGTCTACTTTATCTGCGTAGTATTTTACGGTTGCATCAAACAATTTATCGTATTCCGATTTTAACTTACCAACTTCCTTCACATTCCCCTGAAAAGTAAGTAATGGATTTTTATTGAACTTGAAGCTAATCGGCACGGCGCCCTCTGTTTTTTGCGAATAAATGTGCCACGGTTTAGGTAGGGTGGCAGTAAGAACAACTTCATAACTATCTCCTTTCTTTTTTGAAGAGGCAGACCATTTTACGGGGTCTTTTATTTGAGCAACAGCTGCTACGGAAAAGAATGTAACTGATAGGAAGAATATAAATCTTTGCATTACTTCGTTTTTTGTATTCGCAATATTAGCAATCAATAAGCCGATTATTGTTAATTCAATCCCAACAAACTAAAAACCTTTAGTCCATCTACGTTGCCTAACTCTGGTGATACGGCCCTTTCAGGGTGTGGCATCATACCAAACACATTGCCTTCCTTGTTTTTTATGCCAGCGATGTTTCTAAACGCTCCATTTGGATTACCTGATGATTCGCAGACACCTTTTTCATCACAGTACCTGAAGATGACCTGTTTGTTTTCCTCTAATTCGTCTAGAAGCTTCTCATCAGCATAATACCTTCCTTCGCCATGTGCAATAGGAATTTTTAAAATATCATCTTCTATACTTTTTAAAAAGATATTCTTACATATAAACTGCTGACTACCGTTTCTCAACAAAACACCGGGCAACAGATCACTTTCACACAATATCTGAAAGCCATTACAGACACCTAAAACTTTGCCTCCTTTATTAGCAAAATCAATAACACTCTGCATCATTGGACTGAAGCGTGCAATGGCACCACAACGTAAATAATCACCATAAGAAAAACCGCCAGGCAATACAATACAATCATCAATATTAAACATGCTGATGTCTTTATCTTTATGCCACAGCATTACTACTTCTTTATTCAAACGCTGCAAAGCATCCTGCATGTCTCTGTCGCAATTAGATCCGGGAAACTCTACAATTCCAAATTTCATGTGAGATATATTTTATCTGGTGCAAAGGTAAAATTTCAACTGTAAAATATTTTAAAATTTGAGGAACGGCCAATTATTAAACACGCTAAAAATAATAAGCAACCAAAACATAATGTTGGGAAACGTAGTGCTTTTTGGACCAAGAAAACCATTTGCTAAAAACGGGCTGACGGGTATTGCCCACATAAGTAGACTTTGTAAGCTGGCATTTTGATTAATAAACGGCAGAGGCAACATAACAAAGAGCATTGCGATCAGAACACCCCAATTCTTACGTATATGTATAAGCATCCTCCTGTTCTTATCCTGCCACTGATAGATGCCAATAAATAAAAACAATATTATCAAACCAATACTTACAAAGAAATAAAGCGGATTTTCAACGTCAGGTAAGTTAAGCTGCCAGGTAGGTAAATAACCGTTTAGATGAGTAAAGTTATCGGTGAGAAAAAGATAAACGCTAAGAAAGTAAAATGGTGCTAAGACACCCATAAACATTACGAGCAATTCTGTAATGTTAAAAGGTCTTACAACGAGAAAGGCAAACATAGCCACTATAATAAGTAAAGCTGTAGGATGATACAACAATACACAAGCACCGATAATTAGCCCGATGTTAAAGAGCAGTGATTTTGGATTTGGATTGTTATAGAGTTTGATAATCTTTGAATAAAGCCATATCAAAACAGAGTTAGCAAATAGCGCCGGCATCAGTTGATTCCACTCTTTGAAAACTGCCGTGATCAATATATATGACATTGCCGTTAAGTAATTGCTTCGGCTAAACATTCGCTGATCATTAAAGAGGAAGTTCAGATGGAAAGCCTGGCTTAGTATCAAAACAAAAAAAATAGCAATGATTGCTCCAGTATGCAGGCCGGTCAGGTACTTTTTAAGATACAGCGAAATTAAACCATCGTTACCCTGTGCAATTACCTGTGGAGGAAATAATGAAAAGTGACTGTGAACAACAATACAAAGCACAATTAACCATATGATGTTTGCTGAAGAGCGATCTTTAAATAATGCAACCACTATGGAGGATTTCTATAATTCTAATTTTGCAAAACAAAGATAATTTCTATACATACATGGGAATATTATTTGCCTGCTGCCAACCTGCTTACCAAGCCTGGGCATAAACTCAAAGCCTCTATCCAAATTTTTAAGAGTTGGCACACGAGTTAGCTGACCTTCCGGCGAAATGCTTTGATCGCTTAATAACTGCGTACGTTTTTCTTGCTTATTATAGAGAAAATGAAGTTGATCGCCTGTATTTACCATCTGGTAACCTATAAAAACATCCACATCATCATCGTACTGATCCTTGTTGATTACATTACTCCAATTTAACCTTCCTGAACCATCGAAGGAAAAGACTGCAATATTCTCTGCATGATACCTGCTTTGCAGGGCACTACTTAAGTTGTTGAAACGCGACCAGGGGTAAGAATATGCATAAGGAGTATAGGAGTAAAAATCTGAGCTTCTTAAAAAAGGGTTACCGTAAAACAAGTTCCTATTGAGACCTCCACCGCGACCAGTGCTATAAAAGGATTCAGCAGCCATTAAAAAACCTCCATCTTTTTTAACTATTAAGTTGCGCAAAAAATAATCATTAAAAGCAGCTTTGACTGCGTTTTGACCTTTCGCATCCATTCTCAACTTATCATCGAAAGGAGTTGTATTGGAAACAACAAGTTTAGAAGATCCCCTATCCCAAATGCCAACATATAAACCATCAAGATTTCCCATCCGCCTTTTCATGAACATCGAGGTGATGATATATCGTTTATTGAAGTTGTCGACCTTGAGCCTTATATCATCCAAATAGATATTTTTAAGATTTAATTCCTGCTCTACCAGGTTACTACTATACAGCGGCTTTATTAATAAGAATAGCTTTTGGATAACATCCTCCTGCTGGCTTTGCACAGCCCTGGTGAAAATAAGGTTGCCATCATTGTCAACATGAAATTGGGTTAAAAGATCATTTCTCTCAGGCATTGCTATACTCATAAAATCTTTCTGCAATAGCCTAAGATCTTTATTGAACAATGAAGTTGTAAGCAGGTGGTTCTTCTCGTTCTTGCTGTTTATCTTGAAAATTGAAATGTATTGTTTGTCATCGCTATGCACAAACGAGTAGAGCTTGTTACTTGCAAAGAACGAAATAGAAGTGGTATCGAGCTGAACGGGCTTGCCGACTATTTTACCAGAGTCATTCAGCTTAGCTGCCATACAATAAACTATGTTCTTTTTCTGAAACTGGTAGATCATGTAACTGAAATCAGGATACGCTAAAAAATCAGCGTTGATAATCCTATCGGGCAAAAAATCAAGTGCTACCCTGTCTTTCTGCTTCATGTCATTATTATACACACTTACTTCATGTACGTCCCTGTTGTTTTTATAAACAAGATAATTGCCTCCAACCTTACCTATAATTTCGAAATTCGTTTGTCGTAAGTCAGATCTATCAGGCTCGGAGTAAATAACCTTCTGTGATAAAGCAAGAGTTCCC
>DASVST010000143.1:0-2559 GCA_036387965.1 Segetibacter sp.
AATCTTTGAAAGAACCATTTCTTCGAATATCAGTTTGTTGAGTTGGATTACTCTCACCCCTGGTACTGTAATAGGTGTATGACTTGAACTGTTTCCAGTTACCAACTATATTGCTTTGATATGGATTAGATAGGGGTTCAATAATTTTTCTGCAAATGTTGGTACCAGTACTTGAATCTAAGGAATAACCTTCGGGGCAACCGTAACTAGTTCCGGCAGGATAGGTTTTCCCATATTTATTTCTGGTTGAAAAAAGTACATTAAGTGGAATGTAGGAGGTGGCACTTCTTATCTGGGCTTCAGTGTTCGCGTAAATTTCCAGCCCGAAGCCAGCAACTGACCCAGAATTTTGAGCATCAATCTTTATTGTATGCAGCCCAGCAGTCAAAAATTTTGGTAAAATATGCCAAATCTTAAAATTATCTGATCCATCTGCCTCAAACTTTGTGTCTTCTCTAAATAAAGTACCGTCTATGTAAACCCTAATTCCGTTATCCGCTCCTAACCCAATATAAACAGTTCCGGAACTGGTTACGCTAAAAGTATCCGAGAATCCTACCCATTGATCAACAGGTTTATAAGTACCATTTGTAGGCGTATCGCATAACCAGATGGCGCATCGATTAAGAGGTCCGCTGTAGCCTCCTGTTTCAATCCAAAAAGGATTTGAAACAATTTGAGTCCTATTAAACCCGGAGGTATAATTAGTATAAGGAGTAAAAGATGAATATATCCAACTTCCATACTGTGTATAATCGAGATAATCTACAGGATTCCAACAAACCTTGAAAGTTGTGTCTTTCAAAAGGATTGCTGCTGTATCTTTAAAGCATATATTATCAGGGCAGGTATTGCAACTAGCAGGAGCTTTCCAAAACTGTTTATATTCGACGGCAGATGCATTCAGTACCTTAGAATCATTATTTAGGTTGAGCTGATAGTTTGATCCTGATTTAACCAGGGGGTTTTTAAGAGTAGTGACCGTTCCTACCTGGCTGTTCATATTCTTTCTTCCAGACCTGGTTACCTTTAATGAAATATCATTTCCGTTGAAAGATTTGCCATTCTTATCAATAAAATATATCTCCTTTGTTCCTCCTATAGCCTCGTTAGCATTTACTGCCCAAATTTTTGAATAGTTAGGAAATGTTGCATAAATATTAGCACAGTCAGTGCCCCCGGTTTTCTGTTTTGATGCTGCCAGTATTTCATCACCACTCGCAAATAACACAGTATCTCTCCCTGCGGGTAACCCTTTAATTATCTTCCCGTCTTTGATTGTAACATTATAGGCGGTGGCATCAATGTTTTTATAAGCCATCCCCATACCATCATAAGCCCAGTGGGATGGATAAGAAAAATTGTAAAGAGAATCATTGAACTCATTTTGTGTTCTTGTTAAAAGAACATCTCCTGTTTCACTATCGTACAATAAGTTCTTTGTGGAAACAAGGCTTCCTTTTTCAATATGAACAATGCTATCTAAAATACCATATCGTTGTATCACTTTAGTGGTAGCAACAGACCTGAATTGGTTCTCTTCTCTTTGTGCTAATCCTATTAAGGATGGAATGAGGAAGAATGGTGGTACAGCAAATGTGAAGAAGTCTCCGTTTACATTATAATTGCTTCCATTAGATATAGATATTTGCTGCCGCATATCAGCCATTACTTCAATGTCTTTGCCTATTATTCCCGTAGTATCTATCTCACCTTTTGCATTTATCACTGTTACATTATTGGAGAGTTTCTTTGCCTCCGAAGACTCGTTCTCCACTTTATAGAAATTCTTAGTATAAGTAATAGGATGGTCAGGATCACTCTCCGGGTAAGTCGCTTGTGACTTTATCTTTCCATGCATATCATTTAGCTCAATTTTAAATCCCTGGGATAAGGTTATATAATGCTTTGCATCAATTCGCAGGAAGTTTCTCAGGGATGGCTTATACCTCTTCTTATTACTTTCATCCAGCATTGACCTGTCTGTGAGGGTTGGAAAGTCATAAGCAGTATAAAACTCAGTTTCCTCATACCCGTTGGCTGAGCGTTTATTTTGATTAGTTGTTCTAACTCTTACTTTGCTATACCCGACAGACGGAGATGGAAAAAATGCCTCACCCAATGGCTCTTCGGTATACCCCATTGTAACCGGGCCCAAGGGAGCAATTTTCTCTTTATATTCAATTGGCTGACGAAAGGGATTTTCTTCGCTCCCTATCATAGGTTCATAGCTTGCCACCCCGCTGCTTATCCTTTTTCTTACCCCTCCGATTTCTTTAACTATTGAATAATCATATTCCTGCCCATAAGAAGATTCCTTTTGTCCACTCATAGCATTCCAGTTATCGTAAGTCACAATCCGCTTAACTCTTAAACCACCTCCGAGCTTTTTATACCCGGGGCTATTTAACCTGACAAGTGTCCTGCTTGAATCAATGGAAAAATCATCCTTGTTTACATTTCGTGCTTTTTGATCGAACGAGGTAAAGGCGCCGGTAATATTGGTAACCTGTGAAAGAGCAATGTATACCGCGTCTTTAAAATCCAGGTCATCTCCCA
>DASVST010000144.1:0-4042 GCA_036387965.1 Segetibacter sp.
ACAGATAAAAGAAGCCGCTGAAATGTATGCAGGTTGTGTGGCAGGTGCTATTCAAAAGAAAGTGTATTTAGAACTAATAGAAGCAAACGGTTTTAAGAACATAACAGTTCAAAAAGATAAAGCGATAAACATCCCTGATGATATATTAAGTCAATACTTATCAGTTGAACAAATTGCAACCTTCAAAGAATCAGGTACAGGTATTAGAAGCATAACAGTATATGCTGAAAAACCAGTAGCAGAAAAGGCAGCATGTTGCGGGCCGGAATGTTGTAACTAATACATATGCTTTGAAAAAGATGTACGGCTGAATTGTTAGGTACCTTCGCGCTGGTATTTTTCGGTACCGGCGCGATAATCATCACGCACTATTTATGAAACGAATTCTAGTATTATGTACCGGCAACAGTTGCCGAAGCCAGATTGCAGAAGGCTATCTAAAATACTTTGCAGGAGATAGGGCGGAAGTATTCAGTGCTGGGATTGAAACCCATGGTGTAAACCCAAGAGCTGTTGCTATTATGAAAGAAGACGGGTTTGATATATCAGGCCACACTTCAAACAAAATAGAAGAATACAACAACATCGATTTTGATTATTTAATTACAGTATGTGATAATGCAAAAGAGAATTGTCCTTTCTTTCACTCCAAGGCTAAGGTATTACATAAAAACTTTTCTGATCCTGCAAAAGCAACTGGTAGTGAAGAGGAGATTATGAACAAGTTTAGAGAAGTAAGAAACGAAATAAAAGAGTACTGCAGAAATCTCATACCGGGAATTTTATAGTACCTGTTATTTGCAAACTATGATATAAAACCCAAATATTACTTCGCCTCTTTCTCGGCATCCATAACCCTCATTTGTTTTGCATCCTGCAAAAAATCTGATGCAAAAATAAATGCGTTTAGCTTTTCATCTTTACTATATATGATCTCTTCATTTGTACCTTCCCATTGCTTATAACCCTGGTACATGTAAATAATGTGATCACCTATTTCCATAACGCTGTTCATATCGTGCGTGTTGATCACTGTAGTTATGTTGTACTCAACAGTAAGTTCCTGTATTAGCTTATCAATCACCAATGAGGTTTGCGGGTCAAGACCTGAATTAGGTTCATCACAGAAGAGGTATTTGGGATTGAGAACAATAGACCGTGCTATACCCACTCTTTTCTTCATACCACCACTAATTTCAGAAGGAAATTTCCGATTAGCATCTTTCATGTTTACCCTGTCAAGTACCTCATTAACCTTTTTTCTTTTATCCCTTAGCCGGAGGTTTGTAAACATGTCTAATGGAAACATTATATTTTGCTCAACCGTCATACTGTCAAATAATGCTGAACCCTGGAAGAGCATACCTATCTGTTGTCTCAACACTTTTCGATCATCTTCAGTTATCTCCGTCATGCTTTGTCCATCATATAAAATCTGGCCGCTGTCTGGTGCAAATAGCCCTACAAGACATTTCATCAAAACCGTTTTACCACTACCACTCGACCCTATAATAAGATTACACTTACCTGTTTCCATGGTAAGGCTTACATCATGTAATATGGTCTTATCCCCAAAGCTTTTCTTTATGTTCTTTGTTTCAATCATTCTATTTTTTTGAATAGGTTTCAGGTATCAGCACCCAAATATTAGCATTGTGTTTTCAGTATCTTAACACTCAAACCTCATACCTGACACCTCATGCCTTCTAAAGCAATAATGCAGCCAATGCAAAGTCTGCTATCAAAATTAAAATACAACTAACTACAACCGATGTTGTACTTGATCTACCTATCTCCAAAGCACCTCCTGTAACATAATATCCATAATACGCCGATACGCTGCTTATAATAAAAGCAAAGGTGAACGCCTTAATTAAAGCAAAGACCACATTAAAGGCCTGAAAGCCTTCTCTTAAACCAATATCAAAAACATCAGTACCAATTATACCTGCCATTGCTCCGGCAGTTCTTCCACCCCAGATAGCCAAGATTCCTGCTAGTGAAATAAGGCAGGGAACCATAATGACAGCCCCTACTATTTTTGGAAGAATGAGATACGTTTTTGTGTTGATCCCCATTATCTCTAAGGCATCAATTTGCTCGCTAATCCGCATATTACCTAGCTCACTTGCAATCTTACTTCCTATTACACCAGCCAATACTATGCTTACAACTGTTGGCGCTAATTCGAGTATAATACTATCACGTACAATTACGGCAATGGTAGATTTTGGTATCAGAGGCGTTACTAACTGATACGCTGTTTGAACTGTGGTTACACCTCCTAAGAATATAGAAATTATTATAACAATTGGCAGGGATCCTATACCTATTTCAACACATTGATGCATGAACTCTTTCCAATACATCTTTGGATTTTCGGGACGTTTGAACATCCCTTTCAGCATCAATAAGTATTCGCCTAATTTTGTAAAAAATCTCATTCTTTTAGTTTTTAGGTTCCCTTCTTTTCCTTTTCCACCAACGGCTCTTACTTAATTCTGCTTTTGTATCATGCGAACCCTTCATCTGGGCATCAACAACAGCAATAGTAGTCATATTGATAATACTTCGAACACTGCTACCAAGTTGCAGTACATGCACAGGTTTTTTGAGACCTAACAAAATCGGGCCAATAGCATCTGCGCCTCCAATTTCTCTAAGCAGGTTGTACGCAACATTTCCAGAAGATAGATTAGGGAAAATAAGGGTATTTACCTCTTCATCCACCAACTCGCTAAAGGGGTAGTTATCGCGGAGAATTTCTTTATTAAATGCAAGACTTGCCTGCATTTCTCCGTCAACAATTAATTGAGGATCCCTTTGTTTAAGGATCTTTCTAGCATCTGCAACTAATCTTGCTTCAGGAGAATCACTGCTTCCAAAATTGGAATAGCTCAATAAAGCTATTTTGGGAATCAGATTAAAGTTCCTTACTTCCTTTGAAACCATCAGCGTAATATCCGCTAGTTCTTCTGCAGTCGGATTGAAGTTTACCGTTGTATCAGCCAAAAACAAAGGACCTTTTTTTGTCAGCAATAAATACATACCCGCAATCTTCTTTACACCATCTTCAGTTCCTATAATGTGTAAAGCAGGGCGTATGGTATCAGCGTAGTTCCTCGAAAGTCCAGAAATCAATGCATCAGCATCACCATTTTCAACCATCATACATCCATAGTGATTACGATCCTTCATGATTTTTTTACTCTCATAAAAGTTGAAACCTTTTCTATGTCTTTTATGAAAAAACATTTCGCCGTACAAATTTCTTTTGTCTTCCGTTTCGTCGCTTCTCGGATCTATAATCGGCAGATCAGTCAAATCAACCTTGTTAGCAGCAGCTATTTTTTGAATCTTCTTTTCGTCACCCAAGAGTATCGGGTAAGCAATTCCTTCGTCATATACAATTTGAGCTGCCTTCAATATTTTAAGATTATCTGCATCAGCAAAAACAACACGTTTAGGGTTACTTCTTGCTTTACTTCCTATTACACGAATCAACTGATTATCGAGGCCTAAACGCTTATTGAGTTCCAGTATATACGCATCCCAATTCACTATTGGATTTTGTGCAACGCCACTTTCCATAGCTGCCCTGGCAACAGCCGGCGCAACTGTAGATAATAACCTCGGGTCTAAAGGCTTAGGAATAATATACTCAGGCCCGAACATCATGTTCTTCTGATTGTAAGCCATGTTTACAATGTCTGGCACTGCAGTTTTTGCAAGCTGCGCAAGTGCCCTTACCGCAGCTAATTTCATCGTTTCATTTATCTGTGTTGCCCTAACATCTAATGCTCCACGAAAAATGTATGGGAAACCCAGTACATTATTTACCTGGTTTGGAAAATCACTTCTGCCAGTAGCCATGATAACATCTTTCCTGGCAGCACTTGCAACATCATAAGGTATTTCAGGGTCTGGATTAGCCATCGCAAACACTATAGGGCTTTTGCACATGCTTTTTACCATTTCCGGTGTTACAACATTCCCGACACTCAATCCCAGAAATACATCAGCATTATGCATAGCTTTCTCT
>DASVST010000145.1:0-3855 GCA_036387965.1 Segetibacter sp.
ATGAGTAGGATAAAGCCGGACAAAAGAACAGGAAATGAAAGAACCCCAAGAACGGCAGTGAAGAACAAAGCCCAGATTGTAAGCGGCAATCTTGTCATACTCATCCCCTTTGTTCGCATATTAAGTATGGTAGCGATATAATTCAAACCTCCCAGCAACGAAGACACGACAAAAAGGGCTAGACTAATGATCCAAAGGTCCATTCCTGCTTTAGAACCGGGCGAAGTAGAACCCAACGCACTTAGCGGAGGATAGGCGGTCCAGCCGCCTGCAAAAGGACCATCAGCTACAAAAAAGGAGGAAAGCATCACGACTCCCGCAGTGAAGAAAAACCAGTAGCTTAACATGTTCATGAAAGGAGACGCCATATCCCTTGCTCCGATTTGAAGAGGAATAAGAAAATTTGCAAACGTACCACTAAGTCCTCCTGTTAAAACAAAGAACACCATCACTGTACCATGAATAGTAACCAGCGGGTAATAAGCTTCGGCGCTGATATGTCCGCCCTTTGCCCACTTACCAAGTAGCGTTTCCAATATTGGAAAGTTTTGGTCAGGATATCCAAGTTGAACACGAAAAAGTACAGACATTAATCCACCAAGAATTGCCCATATTATTCCAGTCACAAGAAACTGCTTGGCAATCATCTTATGATCCTGGCTAAATATATATTTCGTGATAAATGTCTCGCGGTGGTGATGTCCTTCATGCTCGTGGTGATGACTGTCATGTGCGATTGAAGGAGAAATAGTCCCCTGTAATAACTGTTCGTTGCTCATACCAATTTAATTTTCGTACCCTTCAGGTAATATTTTTTTCTTCTCTTACTTCAATTTGCTTTCCATTCCCTTTGATCCCGCTCCCAACCTTAATCTGGCAGTTCCGGGAGTAGTAGAACTATCTATTTTTGAGGGTGTTACCGTTGGGGTAGCAGTGGGGTCTTTCTCAGGAAAGGCCGTGTAATAGTTCGGCTTTTGCTTCGACATCCATGCATCAAACTCCTCCTTAGTAACCACTTCAATAATCCCCTTCATAGAGTAATGTCCGTTACCGCAAACCTGATCACAGGCAATTTCATATTGAAAATTCGAATTACCTGTTTTCTTCTTCATTTCCGAAGTGGTAAACTTTGGAGTAAACCATAAAGTAGTAGGAATGCCCGGAACAGCGTCCATCTTCAACCTGAAATGAGGTAAGCCTACATCATGAATAACGTCTCTCGCACCAATTACTAACTTAACAGGTCTTCCTTTAATTACATACATTGTTTGCTGCAACTGAATATCGTCATATGCCGCAGGATCCGCTTTTTGCTGCATCGCAGCGTTGTCTTCCCAAACCAATCCTACATAATTTGAAGCGTCGTCGATGTTACGGTAATACTTTTTACCGAACTCCTTGTCTCTTCCAGGATAACGAAATATCCATCCAAATTGTTTGCCTGTAACTTCCACGATCAATGCATTCTTCGGGGCATCACCGGTAAATATGAACCAGTTCCTTAAACCAATAACGACTAGTATAGATAAAACGATGGCTGGAATAACTGTCCAGATAACCTCCATTGTATTGTTATGAGGAAAGAAAAAAGCCCGGCGGTTTTTGTTTTCCTGATATTTATAAGAGAACCAAAACAAAATGATTTGAGTAATAAAGAAAACAATCCCTGTAACAATAATGGTAATGTTCATCATTGAATCCACTTTCTCGCCTTCAACTGAAGCACTTTCACCAAGCAAACGATCCTTAAGAATCATATGACAATAGTAAACCCCAATTAAGCCGAGAATGAGAAAAGCAATCATTAAAAACCCATTGATCTTATTTGTCTGGTTTCTTGACTTTTCCTGACCGGTTAGTATGGATACATATTCACTTGCTTTAGCAATCTGAAAAATGACCACAAAAACTAAAACCAGTGCCGCTATTATAAAAAAACTTGACATAATTCTTTCTAATATTTTCTTCTAAAATAATTCTCTTCCTTAAGTATGATGTATGATGCTTTCTTTGAGAAAAGGATGATTCTTTGCGATTATCGGAATCTTTGCCAGATTTTTCCCAACAAAGAAAATAGTCATCCCAACATATAAAGAGAGAATACCGAAATCAAACCATCCGAAAGTAACATGGTCACGCGAAACGCTTGCCATAACCATCTGGTTAAAATCCATCCAATGTCCAAAGAGAATAAGTACTGCCATGAAGGTCATTATAGTATACTTTCTCTTCGCGGTTTTACTCATCAAAATTAGCAACGGACAGAGGAAATTAATCACAAGATTTAGATAAAAGATACCCTTCCATGCACCATTATTTGTTCTGGGTTGAAAATAAACCGTTTCTTCAGGTTGGTTTGAATACCATATCAACATATACTGACTAAACCAGAGGTAAGTCCAAAAAATAGAGAATGCAAACATGAATTTTCCGATATCGTGTAAGTGTTCATCGTTCGTATACTCAAGATATCCCTTGTTCTTCAGATAAATTACAAACAATGCAATCAAAGCCATGCCGCTAACAAATGAACTGGCAAAAGTATACCAGCTATACATGGTGCTGTACCAGTGTGCATCAATACTCATTAACCACAGCCATGGTGTTGTTGACCCAACTGTCAATCCGAACCAAACCAAAAACATACTGCCTGAAACTGTATTTCTCCATACCCATTTCTTTCCCTGCTCGAGAGACATAGAGCCTTGATCACTTTCGCGTGATAATGCTCTCATTCTCATGCCTAAGTAACTCCATAACCCAACTGATAACAATGTCCAGATGACAAAAAATACAGGATTTAAAAATCCTTGCTTTTTTAATAGAATCTCATCGTTTCCCGGATGAACCCAATGATAAATAAGGTTATGACCGTCATGGTTTAACGCAAATAAGATGTAGAATAAAATAAACACTGCAATTAAACCGAAAATCGGTACAACAGCAGATATTGCCTCAGGCACTCGCCTAAAAGCCACCTGCCAGCCACCATGGGCAAGTGTAGTAACACAAATAAAAAACATACTGGCATTACATACTAATAAGAAGAAAACACTATTGTACAATAGGGTACCCCAGAAAATAGCTTGCTGATGATGGTCGCTGCTGAGACCCTTTGTTATAAAACCTATTATAAAAGCCAGTATCCCTAGCCCAATTAAGCCAATAGACCAGGTTCTCATTCCTCCCGGTACCTCAAATTGCTCTCTTATAGATGCCATCGTAATATTTTTTGATTGCAGTTTGTTTTCTTTAATTATTTGGCTGCCGTCGCGGGCGCGGTCATTGAGGTGCTGTCAGTTCCGGCACCGGCGCCTCCACCTTGTTTTGATTTTACATACTGTGCAACCATCCATCTTTGTTTACGGTTTAGCTGCGATGCATAACTTCCCATCAGGTTTTTACCATAAGTCATTACATGGTACAAAGTTCCCTCGGGCAAAGCTTCAATTTTGGGGTCGCCCACCAGGGTGGCAGGCTTTGCAGCATAAGGACCTGTGCCGCCTTTGTACAAAGGACCGTTTCCATCCAAAGCTGTACCATGACAAATTGCACAATTAATTAAATACAACCTTTCCGCCTCGCCCATTTCAGTAGCATTAAGGCGTGGCAACGGATCAACTACAGCCATGCTTTGTGCATAACCAGTGCTATCATTCCCCAGATGATAGGGAAGTTCCTCTCCCCGGCTAACTGTGCCTGCCACAGGTCTGTTATTATAAGTTACCCCTTTCGCCGACAAATTACCATGATCGGCATAAGTCTCGTAAGCCCGGCTATACTTCATATCGGGCGTATAATCTCTTCCCGGTGTTTTGTTATCACCACAACTTATAACAAGGCCGCTTGCTAGGG
>DASVST010000146.1:0-5698 GCA_036387965.1 Segetibacter sp.
TCTCTTCATTTACTTCCTGTCCATCATGTATTCTTCCGAGTGCAGCAACCGAGCTTACAAAGCATAGTTTTTTTACGTTACTAATTAAGCAGGCATTCACAACGTTTGCTGTTCCCTCAATGTTTATCTTAAACATTTCCTGAACTTCATCACGGTGAAAAGAAACGATTGCAGCTGCGTGATAAACCTGGTCTACATCCTGCATTGCTTCTTCCAAAGTGATGACGTCGAGAATATCACCTTCAACCCAATGGAGATCTTTATCTAAAAATGGAACCTCTTTTCTATGTAAAGCTTTTACCTTATGGCCCTTTGCAAGTAACGCCTTGATAAGATGAGAGCCGACTAAACCGGTGCCACCTGTTACTAAAATCATGAGCCCGAAATTTTTAAAGTGTGAATATGCTTTTTGAATTCCTGGATCTCGTTGTAGTTTAAACATTCAAGCCCATAGCTTCTGCCGCCATTATTATCTTCAGAAACATTTAAGTTTAAGTAATACCAGTTCATTACATGTTCACGTAGATGTTGCCAATGCTCTTTTGAAATAAGAAGAAATTCGCATTTAGTCGTTTGATCATTTACAACAACAGTTAAGTAGTTCTTATCTCCGTTATGCATATTAGATACAGGTTGCGAACGATCACTTGAACGTTTGTATGACCTCCACCCGCTAATAGATAACTTAAAAGACTTTATTTCATGAAGGGAGAAGTCGTTATTGAAGATGGAGATCTGATCTTCAGAGATTCTTAATTCTCCGAAAGATTTCTTTAATACCTGTTTTTTTGTTTGTAGAACGTACTTCAAAATGGCGAAAAGCCAAATCATTATAGAAAATATCTCCAGGAAAAAAGGAATGACTTGTAAGTATAAAAGAAATGCAATTACTAAAGCCATTAATGCAACAAATAAATAAAAGTAGAGCCTTCCTTTTTTATTGGTTGATAATATATCAGCTTTAAACTCTTCCATCAATAGCTATAAAAACCTTTACTTGTTTTTTTACCCAGCTCACCTGCATCAACTTTTTGCCTTTGTATAGATGATGGAGTTAATCTGGATGGTTTTCCCAATGCTTCCCATACGATGTTACTTACACTATAATTGATGTCCATGCCTATCAGATCCATCAATTTAAAGGGCCCCATTTTAAAACCAGTCGCTTCCATTATTCTATCTATAGTTTCAAAATCAACAACACCTGCTTCTATAAGCTTCATCGCTTCGAGATAATAAGGACGTGCTACACGGTTTACAATAAAGCCTGGAACATCTTTACAAACAACCGGTGTTTTCCCCAGCTGCCTGGTTAACTCACATATCAGTTCTACTACTTGGTTGGTCGTTTGCTCTCCTTTTACAACTTCAACCAGTTTCATCAATGGTGCAGGGTTAAAAAAATGCATCCCAACAACTCTTTCAGAATTCCTAAGTTCTTCAGCAATACTGTTTATTGATAGTGAGGAAGTATTTGTGGCAAGAATAGTTTCGTTGTTATTTATTTCGGCAAGCTGTTTAAACAAATGAACTTTTGCTTCTTTCTTTTCTATAATCGCTTCAATTATCACATCTGCTTTACATTCGTTGATGTTGTTAGTAAATTGGGTGCGACCAATGCTGGCAGTTTTTTCTTCCTCAGTTAATCGTCCTTTATCTACTAATGATTGAAAGTTTTTATGTAAAGCAACCTTGCTCTTTTCAACCATTGCTACATCAACATCAAACTGTATTGTTTTAAATCCTGATTGTGCAGCGACCTGTGCAATACCGCTACCCATTGTTCCAGCCCCGCATATACATATAGTCTCTATCATTAAAAGAGAATTGAGATTACGTAAAATTACTTGTTGTTGAGCAAAAAATACAAGTTGCTCTCATTACAGGAGAGTATCAGTTTTATTGAACTGAGATGTACATTAGAATCTACCCGAGAAGGCACTCCTATTTTAATGAGATACGCTTAGCATATGTGTAGTAGAAGACTTTTAAACAGCATCCTTATTTATGCCGGCAAGGCTGTTGTACTATAGATTACATCGTCAGGAAACTCCTTCCTTCCTAAATTCTTCATTAATCTAAAGTGCGAGATGACAGCCTGCGTCATTGATGGATAACTATGATATGGAAGGTTAAACATCTCACACTGCTCCTGAACTATTTTACTTATTTGAGGATAATGTATGTGGCTGATGCGTGGAAATAAATGATGCTCAACCTGAAAGTTTAAACCACCAACAAACCAGTTAACAACTTTATTTGTGGGGGCAAAATTTGCAGTCGTCATCACCTGGTGCACCGCCCATTGCGATTCCAACATCTTAGACTCTTCACCGGCGATTTCGAAACTTGTTTTTTCAACTACATGCGCCAGCATAAAAACTATAGCAAGTATAAAACCCATAACAAAATGCATAATCATAAATCCGGCTAAGGCGGCTTGCCAACCAACACAAATAACAGGAATAACTAAATAGAAGAGTATATATAATATTTTGGTAACCCAAAATATTACTCTCTCCTTAAACGGAATTTTACTGTTGGCATAAGCGTTTCCTTTGTAAGAGAAATACCTTACGAAATCAAAGATCATTAACCAGGCAAAAGTTGTTATCGGGTAAAGTAGAAATACATACAGGAACTGAAATTTGTGCGGAGCATACCATTTTTGAGTAGGGCACATTCTTAACAAAGGATTCTTTGCAATATCCTCATCAATACCGTCAACATTTGTATAAGTATGGTGTAGTATGTTGTGCTTTATCTTCCAGAAATATGCAACGCTACCGAGGGCGTTCATTGTTAAACCCATGGTTTCATTTACCCACTTACGTGATGAAAAACTTCCATGACATGCATCGTGCATTACATTAAATGCAATAGCCGAAAGAACAATTCCAAAGAAGATGCTTATCCCTATTCCTTGAAGGTTTGAATATGAGCCAAATAGTAAAAAAAGGTAAACAGCAATAGCCATAGGGAACAATATTACGACCTTCGAGAACAGCGCCCAGTTGCCGGTCTTCTTTAAGTTGTTACTAACAAAATATTGGTCAACAGCTTTTTTGACAGACTTATAGAATAAATCATTCTGATTATTGAAAGTTACTTTTCCCATTATTAACGGATATTATAATTGAGGCTCCTGAACTTTGGAAGGTGAAGAATTTAATATTCGCGTAGTACCAGACTTCGGAACAGCCTGAACGTTCAATGGTTTCAAGCGGATAATTCTAAGGGCATGAAGTCCGCGCATAACTAAATAAGTTGGATCGAACTCATACCATTTACGAGCAAAGTTTGCGTTGTCTTTTTGTCCATGGTGGTTATTTTGAAATAGCTCACCTAACAATAATATTCCCCAAGGCGACGTGTTCCTTGAATGGTCTCCATTGTTATAATTGCTATAACCTAGCTTATGACCAAACCAGTTTACAATAGCGCCTTGTATAGGACCCATTAAGAAGTGTATAGGAAGTAAAAGAAACCACCACAAGCTTGGTGCGAAGGCAACATAAACAGCAACATATCCTAAACCAAAAAAGATCCTGGAAATTCCGCTACTGCCAATTCTGTCAACCTTTTCCCATACAGGTAAATACTCAGCTGTAAATTCTGGTTCAGGTAGATCTTTGCCGGTTACAAACCCCCTGTAAATGCGGGCAGTGTGCAACATCATATGATAAATGTCTTTAAAAAAATGTGGAGAGTGCGGGTCTTTCTCCGTGTCACTATATGTATGATGCATACGGTGCATAACGGCATAGGCACGTGGAACTAAATATGACGATCCCTGCACAAGCCATGTTAATAGATAAAACGTCTTTTCCCAACCTTTACTAACGGTGTACATTTGGTGAGATGCATAGCGATGTAAAAAGAAGGTGTGGAAAAATAGCGATAAGAACCAATGAGCAAAAAAGAAAGAAAGAATAATAAACATAAATCAATAATTAATAGAGGATGTAAGCTATGGTTTATAAATCAGTCAAAAGCTTTTAACAGCTTTATATAAGGTAGCCTTAACAATGCAAAAAGAGTGCCTCCATGCCAACACACATATCGTAAATACTAGTAAAGTATGGCAAGCAACTAAGTAGACATTAAAAATATCTATACTTTATATAAACCGTTAAAAGTTAATTCTACAGCTTAAACAAAATGTGGAACTTAATGTTACAACGCAGCTGTAAACTGTCTCAGAAATCTTACATCATTTTGAGAGTAAAGTCTAAGATCGTTGATGCGATACTTTAACTGGCAAATTCGTTCTATACCCATACCAAAAGCAAAGCCGGTGTACTTATTAGGATCTATATTAAAGTTCTCCAGCATTTTAGGATGTACCATGCCGCATCCTAAAATTTCTACCCAGCCCGTATGCTTGCACAAACTGCAACCGCTGCCGCCACATACCGTGCAACTGATATCCATTTCAGCACTTGGTTCTGTAAAGGGAAAATAGCTCGGGCGAAAACGTATCTTAACTTCTTTACCAAACATCTCCTGCACAAAAAAGTACAGTGTTTGCTTTAGATCAGCAAAGCTTACACTTTCATCAACATATAAACCCTCTACCTGGTGAAAAAAACAATGTGCTCTTGCGCTTATAGTTTCGTTACGGTAGACACGACCGGGACAAACAATTCTTATAGGCGGCTTTTGTTTTTCCATTACCCTTGCCTGCACACTGCTGGTATGGGTGCGTAGTAAATAATCAGGATTTTGGTTAAGATAAAACGTATCCTGCATATCTCTTGCAGGATGGTTTTCGGGAAGATTTAGTGCTGTGAAGTTGTGCCAGTCATCTTCAATCTCTGGTCCTTCTGCAACAGAAAAACCAAGGCGCTTATATATTGAAACGATCTGGTTACGAACGATACTTAGCGGATGCCTTGTGCCAACTGGTACCTGATCACCAGGTAAAGACCAATCTATTGTTGAGGTTGATTGTTGTTGCTTGTTGGTAGCATTGCCTTTTAATTCATCAAACTTTTCTTCTGCAAAAATTTTGAAGGCATTAAGGATTAATCCTACTTCTTTTCTTTGGTCAGCGGGCACACTTTTCATTTCGCCCATTATGGCTTTTACAATGCCTTTAGTGCCTAAGTATTTAATTCTGAAAGCCTCTACAGCCTCTTCGTTTGGCGCATCGAATGAGTTGATTTCTTTTTTGTGCTCTTCAATTTTTTGCAACAGCTCTTCCATGCCGCGAAGATAATAAAGTTGAAGGATGGGAGAAGAGTGTTAATCTGTTGGTTTATTAGGCACAATTTGGAGGAAGGGACTTGTATAGAAGAATACCTATGAAATGTCTAAGATATACAGCCAATATTTTTTGCCAAGCCGGTCAGGTATTTCTTTTAAAATTCTGAAGCCAATAGTTTCATAGAGATGCCTTGCAGCTTCCATAAACTCTGAGGTATGAAGAGCTATCGTTTTTTCATTTAGTTCTTTAGCCTTTTCTATGCACTTTTGTGTTAAGCTTCTTGCAATACCTCTTCCGGCATAATCGGGATGAACACCAACCATTCTTATATAACACCAGTCTTTCTCAAAAATATCTGTTGGGTTTCCGCTGGGAAGAAGAAATGCCATACCTATAATCATATCTCCATCTACACAAACAAACGTGTATGACTTTGATATCAAGTCTGATAAAAGTTCTTCATTATTAAGGTTCGTTTTTAGTTTAAGC
>DASVST010000147.1:0-3989 GCA_036387965.1 Segetibacter sp.
CATCTTTAGCGTTTGCAGCAACTGCTCTTTCTAATGTTGAAATAGCACTGGTTAATCGCCCATAATATAAAAATCTTCTTCCTTCATCAACACTCTGCGCCAGCAGCAATTGCCCGGCAAACAAAAGTGAGATAAATAAAAATGTGAGCTTCTTCATGTGGTTTTGTTTTTTAGTTGTTTTAATCTCTGTTATTGATTTTTGTGCTTCTCCTGTAAAACTGCATTTTGGCCGGAACAAGATAAGCTCTTCTGAAAATAAGTTGTCCTCTTTCAAGACTCATAAAATTTAGAAACCCTGAACCAAGACCTGATATATTTTCTTTGAGCACATAGTGCAATCCACGTACCAAAGGATACTGGTGAAACATAATTGTTTGTTGTGATGGCTTCGCATATGTATCCTTATCACAACTTTTACATTCTATTAAGGCCATCTTAACTTTCGTAAGATATTCACGTTGTTTTTCCTCCTGCGGATTTGCGATCCAACTGGTACCGACAAAGCCTATAGAACTTGGATTATTAGCTACATGGTTTACAACATCATCACTGTTTTTTGCAGCAGTGACATTTTGCCCTAAAGGAGTACCGCGAAGTACTGAATCTATAAGGTATCTTACGGTGCTTGTTGCGTTTTTACCATCCACCACTACATTGTATTTTTTGTTGCCTGTACCGGCGAGTAAACCTTTTAAATCGGTGAGAGAAAATACTGAGTCCGGATTAGAATTATTTACAACTACAGCAATTGCGTCGTAAGCAAGCTCTGCATAAATGGCATTGAATTGAAGCTTGTTTTTATACAACTTTGCCTCTTCATCTGTTAGTCCTCTTGACACAATGATCATTCTTGTGCTGTCACTTTGCAGATCTCGAAAGCAATCTGCTTCAGACTTATATTCTGCTATAATTTTTGCCTTGGGATATGAAGATTCAAACACCTTAATCTGCTCCATTATTACGGGCTGAAAGCTTTCATCAACACTAATGCGAATGGTGCCACTGGAGGTAGTTTCAGGTGCAACATTTTTAGAGGATGAGTTATCTGAACATCCAAAGATCAACAATAAAAAAATCGCTGCAAAACAAAACTTCATCATCTAAAATATTCTTTCTTATATCCGCGATAAATTCTCCAAACACCATAAATAACACTTATGCCACCAAACATATAGCGGAAAAGCTTGTCGAAATCAACCATATCAAATCCCACTTTCTCAGGAAAAAACATGAAAAAACCAATAGCAAGGTAAAGAACTCCCATTCCATAATCTTTAATGGAACGCATATTCGCGTACCGCTTATTTCTTTCTTCGCTATTATCAATACTCATTTCTCTACCTTTTTTTCAAAACCGGTTGGCAATATAATTAAATAGATTCATCAATAAGTATTTTGCATATGAGCAGCCTGCAAAAGTTTTGCAAACAAAGGGTGCTTTATAGACCCTAAGAATCAGGTCCAAGAAAAGTGACAGGCAATGTGAAATAGACAGCGACAAAACGTCCATTTTGAACTCCAGGCTTCCATTTTGGCATTTTACCTACCACACGTATTACTTCACTGTCAAGCCCACCGCCACTTTGCAAGATGTTCATGTTCTTTATGGAGCCATCTGCATCAACAACAAATTGTACTCTTACAACAACTTTCTCGCCTTCGCTTAAATCGGGTTGACGCAGGTTACGTAACATAAACTTTTTAAACGCTTCCATTCCACCTGGAAACTCGGGCATCACCTCCGCCTTTATTAATGGAGTTGCAGGCTCTACCGGTTCAACAGGTTGTTCAATGTTTTGTCCGTCCCCTTCTTTACCATTCTCGATAGCAGGAATAACAACTTCATCGCTATCTGCCTCGCCCCCATCCTTATCAATGTTGCTGATGATCTTGTTATCTAACTCCGATACTTCGGGTAAATTTTTATCAGCCAAATCATCCTTCACTATTTCTGGAACCACGTATATTTTTTGTGCTAATGGTTTAGATGGCTTTTGTATTTTCTCAATCTTCTCTTTCTTCTCCTGTTCTGCGGGGTTTATAAATTCAATATCCTCAACTGGCACACCGGCTAACATTGAAACCTTCTCTTTAAAGAAATTCATTTGTATATAATATGCAAAGGCGATTGAAAGTGCAAAGAGGATTGTGATACCAAATGATTTCAATAAACGACGATCATATTTTTTACGGAGAGCATAGGCTCCATATTCTTTATTACGATCAAAGAAAATAATATCCAATAAATCGGCTTGTAAAATATTCTCAGGTTTCATAACAACGATTTTTAAGTTTGATAATTTGTTGCGAAACCCAGCGCTGAGTTAAATGTTAAGATGCTTTAGCAAATTAATTCCATAATATTTTGAAAAAGAACCAAACTTAAAAGTTGCCTTTATCTTTGCTGACATGAAGATCTTAATGGTATGCCTTGGTAACATTTGCAGAAGTCCACTGGCAGAGGGAGTTTTGAAAGACAAAATACAAAAGGCGGGGTTGGATTGGGAAGTAGATAGTGCAGGCACTTCGCATTACCTTACTGGCAATCCTCCTCATAAGCTTTCTCAAAAAATAGCCAAGGATAAAGGAATAGACATTTGCACCCAGCAATGCAGGCAATTTGTAAAGCAGGATATGGAAAGGTTCGATAAGATATACGTGATGGATGAAGATAATTATGATGATGTAAAAAGAATTGCCGGTGATAGGTGGGATGAAGAAAAAGTTGACCTCTTACTTAACGAAGCCTATCCTTTAGAAAACAGAAGTGTTCCCGATCCTTATTATGGTGTTGAAAGCGATTATCAATCTGTTTTTGAGATGATAGATAAAGCATGTGAACAGATACTAGCCCCAGCCCTAAAGGGAGAAGAGAGATAACAAAGCAAAATAAGATAGTTGATAAGTAACGACTTTAAATGAACCAGGAAAAAAACAGCAAGCACTTTAATAGCTCCCCTTCAGGGGCGGGGGGGCTTAAACCATCACTGCCACAAGGAACAAGAGATTTTTCTGCAGATGTTGTTTGCAAACGCAATTATGTTTTCAAAATAATAAGGAATGTTTTTGAGCTATATGGATTTCAGCCACTGGAAACCCCTGCAATGGAAAACCTTGAAACGCTTACTGGAAAATATGGGGAGGAAGGAGATAAGCTTATTTTTAAGATACTGAACAACGGTTTAGACAACCCTTCTAAACACGAACAAGCGAAAGAAGCTTTCGAAAAAACATTGACCGGTAAAAACTCTAAGCATCTTACAGAACGAGCTTTGCGATACGATCTTACCATACCTTTTGCCAGGTACGTAGCAACAAACCATACTCAATTACCTATGCCTTTTAAACGTTACCAGATACAACCAGTCTGGCGGGCAGACCGACCTCAAAAAGGCAGGTACAGAGAATTTTATCAATGTGATGCTGACGTTGTTGGTAGCAATAGCTTAATAAATGAAGTTGAACTTGCAAATATTTATAACACCGTGTTTAGCCAGTTAGGAATTGATGTTGAAATCAAAATAAACAACCGTAAAATTCTTACAGCTTTAGCAGAACTATGTGGCGGCGCAGAAAAGATGATGGACATAACAATCACCATTGATAAGCTTGATAAAATTGGTATAGACAAAGTGAAAGAGGAGTTGGCGCAGAGAGGTCTTGATGAGACACAAGTTGGTATTATAGAAAAGTATTTAGCTATAAACGGCAGCAATGAAGAGAAACTCAACCAATTAAAATTATTAATAGGCGATATTCAATCTGGCAAAAGAGGAATTGAAGAAATAGAATACATCTTAAATTATCAGAAGGATAAAACACAAAACTTGCAACTTGATTTTACATTGGCACGTGGACTAAATTATTACACGGGAATCATTTTCGAAGTAAAAGCTTTGAATGTACAGATGGGAAGTATAGGTGGCGGTGGCAGGTACGATAACTTAACAGGGTTATTTGGAGTGAGTGGTATTTCAGGTGTAGGTGTA
>DASVST010000148.1:0-3822 GCA_036387965.1 Segetibacter sp.
ATCTATGACGAAGATACTGATAATGACCTTGCACCAGATGTAAATGAAGGTTCAGGAATACCAGGAACCTTTATAACACAAACAGGCGATGCAGATGGTGATGGTTTAGTTGATCAGTTTGATAACTTCAACATTAAAACAGCAACAAGCATCTATTACCACAACGTAGTACATAGCCAAATGGGACCAAACGGTAGCTTTAACGGACCAGTACCAGGTGGTAGCGGCGCCCAGTTGCCAAAGAGTCAGGAAGGTGGATGTGCTGAAGGTGTTGATCGTGACTGGAGAAACGTACAAATACTTCCTGTTACATTGTTAGAGTTCAAGGGTAACCTTAACAGCGCTAACATCAGGTTAACTTGGGTAGTTGGTAATGAAGTGAACATGAGTCACTACATAGTTGAGAGAAGCACAGATGGTGCAACTTTCAAAACTGTTGGTCAGCAGGTAAGAGCACTTGGTAACTCAGGAAACACTAACTACAGCTTGTTAGATAACGTATCAGATTTAAGTACTACAACTGTTTACTACAGATTAGTACAAGTAGGAAAAGACGGAAGCAGCAAACTAAGTAATGTAATAACATTCAAGTTACAAGGTAAGGCAGTAAATAGCCTGACTGTGAATCCTAACCCTGCTAAAACATTCTTTGTAGTAAGAGTTAACGCAACTAAGGATGGTAACGCAAATATCAGAGTAGTTGATTTAGCAGGAAGAGTTGTTCTTCAACAAAACAACAGGGTTGCAACAGGTTCAAACGCTATAACCTTCAACAACATCGATAACATAGCTGCGGGTACTTATAATGTACAGGTCATGCTAAATGATGAAGTGATGAATGAAAAATTGATTATTGTAAAATAAAAATATAATCCCTGTGAACACAAAAAGAAGACCCTCCAAAAGAGGGTCTTCTTCATTTTAAGGATAACTGTAAAAATTGTTTAGAGTCTTTGGTTGCGAGCTATAGTATTTCATGGCAACATCGTTGTGTCACTCACTTCAGGCACATAACATAACTCAGCTAATTAAAGCAAATTAATATGCAGCTCACTAAAGTTTTGAAGAGAGGAAAGCTTTAAATCAGCAGCAGACCACTTGTTTTCCCTCAATTGTGTTTGCACCGGTACAACAACACATTTCATTCTTGCTGCTTTAGCAGCGATCATTCCATTAAAAGAATCTTCAAAGCAAATACATTCTAGAGGAGATGAGTTTAGCTGTGCAGCACAATTAAGGTAAACCTGCGGATGAGGCTTTCCGTACTCAAGCCCTTCGGCAGAACTTACTGCCTGCAGGTAAGGCGTTATTCCTAAAAGTTCAGCAACAGTATCAACCAATTGCAGAGGTGAAGAAGTTGCTAACCCTATTTTAAATTTTCGCTCAGTAAAAAAGTTAATGATGTAATGTACACCGGGAAGTGCTTTAGGTTTTGCTTTCACCTTTTCAATCACAAGTTCTATTATTCTTTTACCGGCCCGCTCCAACTCTGAATTGTCAAACTTATAATCCTTTAGCCACCATGCTACAAATTCGCTGGTGCGTAAGCCTGTTGTCGTTGCATATTCTTCGTCAGTTATTTTTTTACCATACGAGCTAAAAACCTCTGCTGCTGCTTCGTTCCACAATGGTTCACTGTCTATTAGTAAACCATCCATATCAAAAATCACTGTATTCAATTCCATATTGTTGTTATTGCTGCAAAGATAACAGCAGCAGGTAACACATTGAAAACGATAAGTCATTTACTATGCAGAAAACCTACAATCAAGTTTATAAGTTTTGTAGATGTTGTACTAAACTTAGTGTCCGCATTCCCAATCACATCAGGCAAATAAACACGCCAGAAAATCTATTCGACTTCTGGCGTGCTTGCAAAATGTTTAATTAAGAATATAAAGATGAACGGAATGCGACGCAACTAAAGTTTAATCGGAGAGATGCATTCTGTACCAAATTATTTCAAAGCAAAAGTGGCATTCACTTCAAACTTGTATTTAATCTTTTTGAAGTCTATGTTAGGAGAGGACGCATCGCCTGCTGCTTGTTGCTCGATTGCTTCTGTTTTCACGGACATATTTGCTGCACGTCCCATCATAGGTGCATAAACCCCTATTTCATACGGTTCATTTATATTAAGAGCATTGCTGATTCCTTCGCCTATTGCAGCCGCCAGGTAAGTTGCTTTTTCTTTTGCTGCCTTTACGGCCTCTATTTTAAGTTGCTTTTTAAATTCCTGCACTTTACTATGAGAAACCTTCGCTATAAAAAAGTTTTGTGTTGCCTCGTCATCAAGTTTTTCAACGAGTTCATCCATCTTTTTCGTGCTGGTTAATTTTACCCAATAATTAATGCTAGCCATCATGTCAGGATTTTTTTTCTTGTTCTTTCTATACCACCAATAGTTCGCATCATAACCCTGGTAGCCTTGCACACTAATATTTGTATCAGCTATTCCAATACCTATTACTGCTTTAATAAAGTTCTTTTTAATACTTTCTATATCTACTTTACCTGTGCTTTTCTTGTATTCCCTTAATTCAACCTGTACAAAAATTTCATCTGGCACAACTTCCATTTCTGCAGAACCTGACACGTTTATTGTTCGTGGTTGCTTAGTATCGTTTGTTTGTGCGCTTGCTGTAGAAACCAAAACAACTGCTAATAATGCGGTAAGAATTTTTTTCATAGTATAAATTTTTAGAGATGATGCTATAGAGTTTCCGATTACATAAACTTACTAGAGTGGCAACTCTTCTTAACAGTTCGTTTGCAACATACGGAAGTGATGCAATGTTTTAACTGCCATTTACAAACAAAGCCTTCAGCTCATTAGCATCGTCAGGTTTCATTTTGCCGCCAAGTATTAGTCGCAATTGTCTTCTCCTTAATGCTCCATCAAACAACTTTCTTTCTCCTTCTGTTTCTGGTATCAGTTGTGGTACGGGTCTGGGTTTACCTGTAGGATCTAATGCAACAAATGTAAAGTAAGCTTCATTGCTTTCATACCTGTATTGGTGCAGGTTATCTTCACCCCAAACTTTAATATGTATTTCCATTGATGTATTGAATGCGCGGCTTACCTGTGCTTCTATATGTACAACATTTCCAAGCTTGATAGGATTTTTGAAACTTAAATTATCAACACTTGCCGTCATGCTGGGTGCATTACAATGTTTACCTGCGGATATGCCGGCTGCGATATCCATCCAGTACATTAATCGTCCACCCATCAAGTTTCCAAAAGTATTTGTATCATTTGGTAATACTATTTCATTCATTATTATGAAACTTTCACTTGCTTTCTTTGCTTCCATGTCTTCAAAATTTTTGCAAAGGTAACCCAAGAGAAGTTAGGAGACAGCAGGTAGCAGATGCAACTAATTAAACCTGAATTTTTGCACGTGTTAAGTTCTACCGATATTCGCACCGAATTTGCCAGCTATGAATATCTCTTTCGATAATACCGAAAATGCATTTGCTTATAAGTCTACCGAGCATCTGAGAAAAGCAAAGTTTCTTTTTAAAACAATGGGTTATAGCTGGTTGGTACAAGCTGGTACAAGGCTTACTCCCCTGGCGTTAAAGCTTCGGTTACCTATAAACGGGCTCATTCGGAATACTATTTTTAAACAGTTTGTAGGCGGAGAAACATTGGAGCAAACCGCAACTGTTGGAAGTACATTAGGAAGATATGGCGTGCAGGTTATCTTAGATTATGGAGTTGAAGGAAAGGAAGGAGAGGGCAGCTTCGATCATGCAACAGAGCAGTTTATTAAGGTTATTGAGTATGCAGCTACACAACCTAATATTCCATTCATA
>DASVST010000149.1:0-9340 GCA_036387965.1 Segetibacter sp.
AATGTCATAAACGCTGCTTAAGAACTCGGGCATCTTTGTTTGTTGCTCAAGGAAATCAGCCACTTCTTTATCACGCCCAGTCATACATTTATATTCTTCAACCCTACCTGGATTAAGTATTCCCCTGCAATCAAACATAAATCCACCACCATTATCTGTATCATCAACAGGGCAGCCTTTTTTGTATGAGAAACTGCAAATATGTACAACCAGAGGCGTAGAATCGTCTGCTCGTATGGTTTCAAATCTCGATACAACTTCTTCCTGAACCATCAACGTAAGCATCCGACTAAACTCTGGCGTCTGAACGTTTATTTCTTTGTTCTCTATAAAAAACCGAAGGTTCCGTAATGCTTGCGGAATGCTGGTTAAAAAGTGTGCTTTACGTTCAAATAACCCCCTAAATCCATATGCACCCAATACCTGCAAAAGTCTTATCAATACGTAACCATTATACTGGCTTCTGAATGCAAGCTTATCTATAGGCTCGAGTAATAAACCTGCCACTTCATCCATGTAATATTCCAGCAAACGGTTCTTCCAATCCTCACTCAGCATTGCTTTTGCCTGCCATAAAAGAGAAGCAACGTCATATTGCAAAGCGCCCTTCATTCCTCCCTGGTAATCTATAAAATAAACTTTATTATCATTTACAATAACATTTCGGCTCTGAAAATCCCTGAACATAAAATACATCTGTTCGTCATTTGTAAGATATGTGCTGAGCGCCTCAAAATCATCAAGCATCGCCTGCTTGTCGTATGGGGTTTTAAGAGTGTCGAGAAAATAATATTTAAAATACAAAAGATCACTCAAAATTGCCTGCTTTCCAAACTCTTTAGCAGTAAGACACCTTTCATAATCCATTCCCTTATCGCCTATTATCTGCACCTTTGCAAGCTCACTTAAGCATTGCTGAAACAGGCTGTATGTATATTCATCATGCCCATGTTCTTCGAGACAATCCAATAAAGACTGGGTACCTAAGTCTTCCTGGATATAAAGCATTTTATCTTCACTCAAAACCAAAACTTCCGGCATTGGAAGATCTAAACCTCTGAAATGCGTTGTGAAGTATATAAACGTTTCATTCTCCTTTACATTGAGATTAGATGTAGCTATGTATGTTTCGTTGGAAGAATAGATTCTATAATATATCCTGTCACTCCCCGATTGTGGAAGTTTTTCTATTCTATCTGCCTCACCTCTATTCAGAGAGTGGAACAACAGCTCAATATCTTCGACAGTGTGGTGCATCTTAAAAGTGGTGGACGGTAAATATAAATAAATATGTAATCCGGCCTTGCACAAAAAAATTTACCCAATTAGAGGCAAACTACGTACCGATACAAAAATAAAAAGGCTCTGAAAATTCAGAGCCTTTGAAATATTTATAACAGACGATTATTTGTAACCACCCATTAATCCTTTGGCTAATTCAACCATTTTATTCAATCCTTCCTCAGGAAGATTTCCCTTCTTAAAGTCAGCTAATAATTCGGGCATTCTGTTTTCTAATTCAACAAGAAAATGCTCTTCAAATTCCTTAACACGATTAACAGGAACTGCAGTAAGCAAACCTTGTGTACCAAGATAAATTATTGCAACTTGCTTTTCAACACTCATTGGTGAGTATTGAAGTTGCTTCAACACCTCCACGTTGCGAGCACCTTTATCGAGAACTGCTTTCGTTGCTGGATCCAAGTCACCACCGAATTTAGAGAATGCTTCCATCTCGCGGTAAAGCGCCTGGTCAAGTTTAAGTGTACCGGCAACTTTTTTCATGGATTTAATCTGCGCATTACCACCCACACGACTTACAGATATACCTACGTTAATCGCCGGACGAATACCAGCATTAAACAAGTTACCTTCTAAGAATATCTGTCCATCAGTGATAGAAATTACGTTTGTAGGAATGTATGCTGATACGTCACCAGCCTGCGTTTCGATGATTGGCAACGCTGTTAACGAACCTCCACCTTTTACTAAATGGCGAATGCTTTCCGGCAAGTCGTTCATCTTAGCTGCAATCTCATCCTTAGAAATCACTTTTGCAGCTCTTTCTAATAAGCGGCTATGCAGGTAGAATACATCTCCCGGATATGCTTCACGTCCCGGCGGTCTTCTCAACAAAAGAGAAACCTCACGGTAAGCAACTGCTTGTTTAGAAAGATCATCATATATGATTAATGCAGGACGACCAGTATCTCTAAAGAACTCACCCAACGCTGCACCCGCAAACGGAGCATAGAATTGTTGAGGAGCAGGATCACTTGCAGAAGCCGCAACAATGGTTGTGTAGGCCATTGCACCGTTCTCTTCCAACACCTTCATGATACCTGCAATCGTAGAAGCTTTCTGACCAATCGCTACATAAATACAGTAAACAGGTTTTCCTGCTTCGTAAAATTCTTTTTGATTGATGATGGTATCAACACAAATCGCTGACTTACCTGTTTGGCGATCACCGATTACCAACTCACGCTGTCCACGACCAATCGGGATCATCGCATCAATTGCTTTGATACCTGTTTGAAGTGGCTCTTTTACAGGCTCTCTAAAGATTACACCTGGTGCCTTTCTTTCAAGAGGCATTTCATATAATTCACCTGCAATCGGACCTTTACCATCAATAGGATTACCAAGCATATTAATTACACGACCTGCCATTCCATCACCAACGCGGATAGATGCAATGCTACCTGTGCGGCGTACAGTTGCGCCTTCCTTGATATCACCCTGATCACCCATCATTACTACACCCACGTTGTCTTCTTCAAGATTAAGTGCTATAGCTTTTACGCCATTTTCAAACTCAACAAGTTCTCCACTGCGTACATTATTCAAACCGTAAACACGTGCAATACCATCACCTACCTGCAACACTGTACCAACTTCCTCAAGTTCAGCTGAAGCATCAAAATTGCTTAGCTGCTGTCGTAGTATCGCCGAAATTTCGTCTGGCTTAATTTCAACCATGATTTATAAATTTTAAGTTTCTAATTTTTGTTTCTTTTGTAGCCATCATTTGTGCTACTATTATACATCGTTGTGTCACTCACTTGTACCGCAAATCAATACTATACTACCTGATTTCTTGTACGTAAGCGTTTTTATCAAACTGTGTTTTTACATCACGTAAATCTCTCAATATACTTGCATCAACAAGATTATTATTGAACTCTAAAACAAATCCACCGATCAACTCCGGCTTTACAGCAGTTTCAATTTCAATATTGTCGATTTCAGTATCTGCTTTTATCTTGTTTATAATAGAACTTTTAACCTCGTCACTTACCTCTGTTGCAGTGGTAAGCTTTACTCTATGAATTCCTTTTATGGCATTGTATTGTTCAATGTAAGCTTTTGTAATTTCAGGTAAATAGAATTCCCGGTTTTTACTAATCAATAAGTGAGCAAAAGCTATCGTAACATCTGATACTTTTCCTTTGGCTATTGCATCAAAAACCTGAGTTTTCTTCTCTGGAGAAACAACAGGACTTTGAAGCAAATTTGTAAACTCTTTGCTGTGCTTTATTACAGCTGCAAGGTATTGCATATCATCATGCACAACTTCTAACTGATCTCTTTCTACGGCAAGATCAATAATGCTTTTTGCGTACCTGCCTGCTAAACGTGGATTAAGCATCTTTTAATTTGATAATTTGACGATTCGGCAATTTGAAAATGAAGAATCTCAAAATTTGACGCCCTTCATTTGCTCATTTGCACATTTTCAATTTGCTAATTGAGCTTTACTGATTCTGCTAAATCTTTAATGTAATTCTCCTGTTCGTTCCTGTTACTTAACTCGCGACGTAAAACTTTTTCAGAAACTTCGATAACGAGTTTGCCCATTTGATTTTTCACATCGGTTAAAGCAGCATTTCTTTGTTGTTGAATAGCACCTTGTGCTTCGGCAACTATACGCTCAAACTCTTTTTTTGCTTTGTCTTTGGCATCGTTGATCATTTTATCAGAAGTATCTTTTGCCTCTTTGATCATCTTTGCTCTTTCTTCACGTGCTTGTGCAAGTAACGACTCGTTTTCACTTTTAAGAGAAGCCATTTCGCCTCTAACTTTTTCTGCAGTTGATAAAGATTCTGCTATACCCAATTCCCTTTCTTTCAAAGATGCAAGGATTGGCTTCCACGCAAATTTTTTAAGAATGAATAACAAAATGAGGAACACTAAAAGTGTCCAAAAAATCAACCCGAAGGATGGGATTAATAAATCCATATTATTAATTTGAGAATTTGAAAATTACTTACTAACCTGATTTGGAAATTTGCCAATTCGACAATTTGAAAATACAAACCAGAGATGACCATTGGTTTGCCGATGAAGTGATTGCGACGCAACGATGATGCCATGACAAACTGAAGCTGGTATCATAATTTTTTACTCACTCTTTTATTTTCAAATTCTCAAAATCAGCCCATTTCAAATTTAAAATACTGCATCCTCCGCCCTGTGCTTTGGATGCAGTAGAATTTTGGTTAAACGAACATCGCAAGGATACCGGCGATAACCGCGAACAGCGCAACACCCTCAACGAAGGCAGCTGTAAGGATCATGTTTGCGCGGATGTCGTTAACAGCTTCTGGTTGGCGTGCAATAGCTTCTACTGCACCTTTACCAATTTGACCGATACCGATACCGGCTCCGATTGCTGCTAATCCCGCTCCAATTGCTCCACCGGCGTTAGCCCATGGCACTTCGCTCAACATAACAAATAAATCCATAATTGAATTTTTATAATGATTAAAAAAACTACTTCGTTATACAATCACAGGATCATCGTAATGCGCGGTTCCTCCACCTGGATGGCGGTCTGCCAAATGATGATCGTCTGTTTCATGATGTGTTTCTTCGATAGCCTGACCGATAAATACAGCGGTAAGGTTGGTGAAGATGAAAGCCTGGATAAAAGCAACTAATACTTCTATCAGGTAAATGAATACTGCGAATGCGATTGAAACTGGTGAAAATCCCCAACCAATTCCACGACTTAAACCGCCGAAAATGAATATTAATGAAACTAAACAAATAATGATGATATGACCCGCAAGCATGTTTGCAAACAGACGAATTATCAATGCAAATGGCTTTGTGAATATTCCAAGAATCTCAACCGGAACCATGATAAACTTGATACCGAAAGGAACCGGCGGATTTACAATATGACCCCAATAATGTTTGTTACCGCTGAATGTTATTACGAAAAATGATATTATCCCAAGAACTACAGTAAAGGCAATGTTACCGGTAACGTTTGCTGTACCGGGTATAAGACCAAGTATATTATTAATAAGAATGAAGAAGAATAATGTAAGGAGGTATGGAAGATATTTTTCGTACTTGTGACCGAGGTTTGGCTTTGCAACTTCATCACGAATGAAAGTGATAACCGGCTCAATTGCATTCTGCAAGCCTGTTGGGGCTTTGTTTACACCAATACCTTTTTTGTATTTATTAGCCACACTAAGCATGATGATCAAAAGAAGGATAATGCCGATAAGCATTTGCACTACATTTCGTGTTAATGAAAAGTCGTAAACCTTTACTGATTCGTCCGGCGTGCCATCTGCTTTTACAGCATGTATTTTATTTCCTTCAGCCATGTAGCCTTTGTAAGCACTATGACCGTGATGAAAATTAGAAGAACTAAACACATCTAAACCACGCTGAGGTGAGTATAAAATAACCGGTAAAGGAATAGAAGCGTGATGCTCTTCGCCATCTGAACCTTTGTAAGAAAAAAAGTGAAACTGGTATGCATCTAAAACGTGTTCGAATATTACTTCATTTGCATCGAAGGCATTTTTTTTACCGCCTTCTTCATTATCATGCTTGTCTTTAGCAAAAGCTGTAATATGTAATGAAAGAAAAATCAGTGAGAAAACTGCAATAAATAAAGATTTTATGCTCTTAACTGCCATACCAATCCTAAATTTTGCGCAAAGATAAGGGTATGTTGTAGAAATAGAAAATGAAGAGAGGAAAACTTAACAGGTTAAATATTTCCGCCTTGCTGCTCAAGGAGTTGTTTGATCTTTTCGAGGTAAATAACGTCTATTCGGTCTTTTGGACGATTTGCAGCTTTTTTAGAATCGATGAGGTGATTGATGTGGAGGAAAGGAACTGTTACACCATCTATATCCGCATTCGAAGCCTGGTCAAGACACTGTTGAAAGGTGAATCCTTCTAAGCCCTTTACATCTAACATTATATCTAACCTAAGACCATTATTCAAATTGAAGCTTGTCCAACCCGGGATTATTTGCATTGTCTCTAACATGTAATAATCTCCCATTTCACAATCTGCAAATGCTTTTCTTAGGTTTCTTCTGTTCTCTACTGTGTCTTCAATCCAGATGTCTATATCCCCTGTGAAACGTTGATAGCCATTCAGATTCGTAGCATATCCTCCAACCATAATATACCGCACCGCATTGTCCAGAAGACACTTCCAGAACTTGATTATCTCTTCATCAAAAATATCCATGGCGAAACTTACTTAGGTAGTGTATAAGGCTTATGAGTGATTTTAGCTTTATTAAGTGTCAGCTGTACCTTATATAGAGTAGTAGCCATCAAGAACCTTTCTTTATGGGTTCGCTTCAATGCATCCTTCAACTGATCTATTTCAGCTTTTTCATAATCAGCCTGAGGTTCCTGCAATATGTTTTTTTCTTCGGTAGACATTATGCGACAACCACTTTTTGTTTTTCGAACTGCATGTTATGCAATTTAGCATAAAATCCACCTAATGCCAATAGCTCGTCATGTGTTCCCATTTCCTTTAATTCTCCTTTATCAAGTACTATAATTTTGTTTGCTTTTCTTATCGTTGATAATCGATGTGCAATAACTATCGAGGTTCTGCCCGTTATCAATGTATCGATTGCATGTTGAATTAGAGCTTCGCTTTCTGTATCTATCGATGATGTTGCTTCATCAAGAATTAATATTGATGGATTATACAATAGAGCTCTTATAAAACTTAACAACTGTCTCTGACCAAGACTTAATGTGCTTCCTCTTTCCATTACATTGTAATCATAATTGCCGGGTAGTCTCATTATAAAATCATGAACACCTATCAATTTTGCAGCGCTGATAACCTGTTCTTTTTTTATTTCCGGATTACGTAGTGTTATGTTATCCATTACACTTCCTGAAAACAAAAATACATCCTGCAAAACCACGCCAATCCTGCTTCTCAAAACATCAAGTTTATAGTCCTCGATTTTCACATCATCAATTCTTATTTCCCCCTTTTGAATATGATATAACCTGTTTAGCAAACTGATTATTGATGTTTTCCCGCTTCCTGTATGACCTACTAAAGCAACAGTCTCACCAGGATTAACTTTGAAAGAGATGTTCTTTAAAACATAGTTTTCATCGTTATAAGCAAATGAAACATCATTAAACACTACTTTTCCTTTCTTATACGGCATCTCTTTTCCCTCACTTTTAATCACATCGTCGTTATCTAATACTTTAAAAACTCTTTCACTTGAAATCATCCCCATTTGAATTACGTTGAACTTATCGGCGATAACACGCAACGGTCTGAATATCTGGTTGAGATATAAAATGAATGCAACCAAAAGTCCTGCGGGAAGTTGATTGCCCGCAATATACCATACAAGTAAGCCCATGCTTACAGCGAGCACAACTTCTACAACCGGAAAGAATATTGAATAGGCAAATATTGCATTGATATTGGCGTTCCGATGTTCCTTATTGATACTCCTGAATTTTTTGAATTCTCTTTCTTCAGCTGCAAAAGCCTGCACCACCTGCATACCTGTAATATGTTCCTGCACAAAAGCATTAAGATTTGATACAGCATTGCGAACCCGGAGAAATGACTTATTTACACTTTCCTTAAAGTAATAAGTAGCAATTATTAAGATTGGAAATGGAATGAGGCTGATAACAGTTAGTCGCCAATCAATCCAAAACATAGTAGCTAATGTAAAAATGATAGATAGCAAATCCGCGATAATAGGTATCAATCCATCTGAAAAGATTTCATTTATACTCTCTATATCATTAATGGTTCTGGTGGTGAGTGTACCAATTGGTGTTTTATCGAACTGCGTTAAATTCAAGCTCATTACTTTATTATAAACAGTAACGCGCAGATCGTTCACCACATTTTGACCCATTGCTGCTGTAATAAACGCAAAGAAAAAACGGACACCTGTTTCTATAAAAATAAAGACAATTTGAAACATGGTTACAGAGATGATAAACCTTGTAGCGTCACTATAAGATGCATTGAACAAAATGAAGCGAAGCCACCCAGGGATGTCAACATTTTTGCCTGTTGCTGTATCAACTGTTATCTGAATTAGTAATGGACGAACAGGTGCAAAAGCAGCTAAGAGAACAGCTAAAAATATGCTTAGGTAAAACTGCTTTTTATATGGCTTTACAAATAGAAATACTCTTTTAAAGAGGTTGAGATCAAAAGTTTTCTTCTTTACCTTTTCCGACATAAGACCTGCAAAAATATAACTAAGCAGTAAACAAATAAAAAGAGAGCTGACGTTTGTCAGCTCTCTTAGAACAAATATATCGAAGAATTAAGTTCTACTATCTCTCAATGTCTTTTTATAAGCCATTATAAATATAGCTCCAAGGTTTTTATGTGGCGGAACATAATCATCAAATCTCTCGTTGTCTTTGAACCTCTTTCCGAAGTCTTTCCATAGCTCTGGCCAATTGAGGTCTTTACCTTGCCTAAGCAAATCTGAAAGTGTCATTATCATTGGCTGGTTAACAGTTCCGCTGCCCACTTGCTTACTTGCAATGATGTGTGCATAGGGAGAAATCTTAAGTACAGAATCAATATTGTGATAACCACCACAACTGCCTAGCAGTACTACTTTAGCTGAGGTAGGCATTTGCTTAATTGTATAAGGAACATAATAACTATGTCCGCGATGTATTACCACAGTAGGATTTAAACCTGCTTCATCCATATAATCAATCAATGCAGCCTGGGCTTTCGCATCTTCATCTTTAGTTTCATCCAAAGGCTTGTTCGAGTATATAGTTATCTTGGTTCCTTTAGTTGAACTAACTTCTGTCCATAGAGGCCTGTTTATAATCTTCCAACCCATACCGCTATATGCTGCTAAAAATCTCTTGAATTGCGTATTACCGTCTAAGTCACCATAAAAGAATTGTTGTACCAAAATTCTTCCTGAAGTATCGCGTAACGATTCGTTTGCCACAGTATAAACCGGTGGAATTCCAAATTTTGCTGAAACATCTATTTTGTTTGCTGTATCAATACTTAGAAATAAGCTATTTA
>DASVST010000150.1:0-2058 GCA_036387965.1 Segetibacter sp.
GGATGGAACTTCAGAAAAGCGTATTCAGCTAAACAGGTCTTATTATGGTGTATATATTCCGAGGATGATTTGGAGGTCTCTAGAGAATTTTTCAACTAATTCTCTAGCGCTCCTGGTGGCAGACACTTCGTACAACGCGAGTGATTACATACGCGACATAGATGAATTTAAATTTTTACGTAGTGCATAGTAGTACAACTACAGTCTACGATTGTAATCTTTTGCATCTTCCAAAAATTGAAAATCCTGCGGGCAGTATAACAGTAATTGAAGGTGTCAAAGAAATTCCCTTCAGCATAAAACGTATTTACTATTTATACGATGTGCCTGGTGGAGCTTCACGTGGAGGTCATGCACACAAACATTTACATCAGTTGATAATTGCTGCAAGTGGCAGCTTCGATATTATTTTAGATGATGGAAAAATAAAACGAACCATTTTATTGAACAGGCCGTACTATGGTTTACTAATGCCTCCTGGAATCTGGCGCGATCTTTCGAATTTTTCTTCAGGTGCTATATGCATCGTGTTGGCATCCGATGTTTATAAAGAACAGGATTACATTAGAGATTATAAAGAATTTCAGGATCATAAACAACTATGATTAAAGTTCATTCTTTAGCAGACGTTCAAACAACCAAGATAGGAGATAATACAACAATATGGCAATTTGCCGTTGTATTGAAGAACGCTACCATCGGGAAAAACTGCAATATAAATTGTCACACCTTTATTGAAAATGATGTAACCATTGGCAATAATGTTACAGTTAAAGCAGGTGTTTATTTATGGGATGGAATAGAAGTTCATGATGATGTATTTATCGGCCCAAATGCAACTTTTACAAATGATAAGTTTCCAAAGTCGAAAAAATATCCGGCAACTTTTCAAAAGATCATCCTTGAAAAAGGTTCATCAATAGGTGCACAGGCAACAATATTGGGAGGAGTTAGAATCGGGCAATTTTCTTTGATCGCTGCCGGAAGTGTGGTGACTAAAGATGTACCTGCATTTGCAGTAGTAAAAGGTAATCCCGCTAAAATATGCGGGTGGCTTGATGAGAACGGAGAAAAATTATCACAGGTGCGAATGAATAGATTTGTAGATGGTTCTGGCAACGAATATGAATTGGAAGGAGATGTTTTAAATAGAAAACCGACTAAGTTTTAAACAGCAGTTACATTAGAATGGTTTCAGAACACAGAAAAAGAATCTTAATACCTATTGTTGGACAAGGATCAATAATTCACATAATCAGAACAGGAATGCTTGATAAGCTTTCTGGATTTTGTGAACCTGTTATCGGGCTGTTGTGGGATCAACCAGATTTAATTTCTGAATTAAAAAGTAAGGGATACGAAGTTTACCTGATCCCTGAATATAAAGTTTCAGCAGAGTACAACCAGGTAAAATCAAAAATCGATTTTTGGTATCGTAAGTACAGGGTTAAAACACCTAGTGTAAATATTCAAAAGAATTATATTGATTTTTTTAAAAAGAAAACAACTTATAGTTACATAAAGAAGGTTAAAGACGCATTGCATTATGCAAGGCTGAAGATTCAGCCTGAATATATAAATAGGCTCTTATCAAAAGAAGCATTATTGATCACGCAGCAACAATCCTTTCCTTTATACAAAAAGTGGATTAATGATCATAAGATAGAAGGACTGTTTACGGTAACACCTTTTCTTAGTGAGGCAGATCTTTTTGCCAGAATATTACGTGAAGCTGATAAAAAGATTATTGCATCAATACATTCATTCGATAACGTAACTAAGAGAGGGTGGGCATCAACTTTCTTCGATCACTACATAGTTTGGAATAAATATAATAAGAACGAACTTGAAAGAATTCACCCTCCACTCAAAGAAAATAATTCTATAACGATAGCTGGTGCTCCTCAATTTGATTTTCATTTTAATCAGGATTTTAGCTGGTCAAAAGAAGAATGGTTAACGAGGCTTAATCTTCCAAAAGACAAAAAAATAATTTTGTATGCTGGAGGATCAGTTGTCTTATTACCAAACGAGCCACAATACCTCAAACATTTGCAC
>DASVST010000151.1:0-8178 GCA_036387965.1 Segetibacter sp.
ACTTAAAAGGAAAGGCTCTTTAATACTGAGAGAATAATACTGGAAGCCCGCTTTTACCAGCGGGCTTTTTTGTGTATATTAACACCCCTTCTAAAGTTTCTACGAAGGTTGAATGCTTAACATAAAACTGGTATCAGTACCTTCGCGTCCATGGCAAAAAAGCTTTTTTTATTAGATGCAATGGCTCTTATCTACAGAGCATATTATGCATTGATCAGGAGTCCACGCATTACCAGCAAAGGAAGAAATACGAATGCACAATTTGGATTTACTTCAACATTAATAGACCTTATCAATAAAGAGAAGCCAACACACATGGCTGTTTGCTTTGATACTTTTGCAACAACCGAAAGACATACAGACTTCACAGAATATAAAGCTAACAGGCAGGATGCACCTGAAGATCTCACGGACTCTCTCGAAGATATCAAGAACATAATCAGGGCGTTCAACATACCCGTGGTTGAACTTGACGGTTATGAAGCGGATGATATAATCGGAACGGTTGCATGGCAGGCCGCTGCGATAGGCTACGAAGTGTTTATGGTAACCCCCGATAAAGACTTTGGTCAATTACTTGACCGACCTGGAGTTTACATTTACAAGCCCCCTTTCCAGGGTAACAAAGAAGAGATCTTAGATGCAAAACGAATCACGGAAAAGTGGTGCATTGAACGTGTAGACCAGGTTATTGATATGCTTGGCTTAATGGGCGATGCAGTTGATAATATTCCTGGCATTGCAGGTGTCGGAGAAAAAACAGCATGTAAACTTTTGAAGGAATATGGCACTCTCGAAAACGTTTTAGAAAACGCCCATAACATTAAAGGTGCACTAGGTGAAAAGATTCGCAACGGCAGAGAGAATGCAATCATGAGTAAAAAGCTTGCAACAATTATAACAAATGTACCGGTCGAGTTTCATGAAGAAGATTACCGTTTAAAAGAATGGAACAAGGAAGAGCTAAATGAGCTATTCACCATGCTTGAGTTTAAAGCTTTAGGCAGAAGGCTTTTGGGCGATGATTTTAATGTGTTTGAGAAGTCAGTCAAAGTTGTTAAGACGGGAGATCAAATGGATCTGTTTACTACTGATGAATTGGTGGAAAGTGTAGAATCAGGATTCTTTCCAGCAGCAGTTGCTGGAGATGATGAATCTGAAGAAAGCACTGAAGGTTTAGTTGCAGACAAAAACATAAAAAACACGCCTCATAATTATACGCTTGTTGATTCTGAAGAAAAGATAAAAGATCTTATAAATGAGCTGAAGCCAATTACAGAAATAAGCTTTGATACAGAAACAACAGGCACGTATGCTCACGATGTTGAGCTTGTTGGTATCAGTTTCGCGTACAAAAAAGGTGAGGGTTATTATGTTCCGCTTCCTGCAACAAGAGAAGAGGCGTTGCCATTACTCGATTATTTTGTCGACCTGTTCGCAGACAAAAGTAAAATATGGGTAGGTCAAAATATCAAGTATGACTTTATTGTAATGAAGTGGTATGGATATGAATTCGCAGGTGAGATTTTCGACACTATGCTTGCTCATTATTTAATCGAGCCTGAAGGAAGGAGAAACATGGATTACCTAAGTGCGCAGTTTCTTAAATATGAACCGATACCTATTGAAGAGTTGATAGGTAAAAAAGGCAAGAACCAACCGACCATGCGAGATGTGGAAGTTGGAAAGATTAAGGAATACGCTGTTGAAGATGCAGACATCACGTTACAGTTAAAAGAAGTTTTTACTCCTCTTATCAAGAAGAGAGAAGTTGACAAAGTGTTCAATGAGATTGAAATTCCATTGGTAAAAGTGTTGATGGAAATGGAGTACGAAGGAGTGAGGATTGATGTTGGCTTTTTAAATGATTACTCTAAGCAGTTAGACGAAGAAGCAAAGGCTGCAGAAAAGAGAGTTTTCGATTGCTGTGGTTTAAAGTTTAACCTGGCTTCTCCGAAACAATTAGGTGAGGTTTTGTTTGATCATATGAAACTTGATCCCAAAGCGAAGAAAACAAAGAGCGGTCAATATGCTACAGGTGAAGATGTTTTAAATAAGCTTGCCAGTCAGCATGCAATTGTTGAAGACATAATTGCCTATCGTGAGTTGGTTAAACTTAAGAACACATACATCGATGCATTGCCATCTATGATTCATAGAAAAACCGGAAGAGTTCATACTTGTTATAACCAGGCAGTTGCTGTTACGGGTAGATTAAGCAGTAACAATCCGAATCTTCAAAACATTCCTGTAAGAACGGATAGAGGAAGAGAGATCAGGAAAGCATTCATAGCGCGGGATGAAAATCATCTCTTGGTAAGTGCAGATTATTCGCAAATCGAATTACGTATTGTTGCTGCAATAAGCGGCGATCCAAACATGTGTGATGCCTTCAAACAAGGAAAAGACATCCATACAGCTACAGCAGCTAAAGTGTACGGTATAGAAGAAAGTGAAGTAACCAAAGAGATGCGCTACAAAGCAAAGAGCGTCAACTTCGGAATCATCTACGGTCAAGGAGCATTCGGGCTCTCCGAAAACTTAAAAATTCCGCGCAGCGAAGCAAAAGAAATAATCGAAAATTATAAGAGAGAGTTTCCGAACATACAACGGTACATGGATACGCAGATGAAGTTTGCGCAACAGCATGGTTATGTTCAAACATTATTGGGAAGAAAGCGCTGGCTAAAAGACATTAACAGCGCAAACTTTACCGTTCGTGGCTATGCAGAGAGAAATGCGATCAACATGCCGATACAAGGCACGGCTGCAGATATGATCAAGCTTGCAATGATTAAAATTCAGAAGGAGTTCAAAGAGCGCAACTTCAAGTCGAAAATGATTCTACAAGTTCATGATGAATTGGTTTTTGATGCTTGCCAGGACGAGGTTGAAACAATAAAACCTATCATCATAGATTGTATGCAATCGGCTTTACAACTACCTAATGATGTTCCTGCAAGTGCAGAAATTGGTGTTGGTTTCAACTGGCTGGAAGCACACTAAACATCATGAAAGCTCAACTATATTTTTCCACGATCTTTTTTTTATTGTTGTTCAATAACAGCAACAAGGCAAATGCCCAAGGTGAAGTATGGGATGAGGTTAATAGGAAGACAAATGAATTCAACTCTTCATTGTTGCGCTGGGTTTTTGATGAAAGATTCATTAATGATAAAATGCCTCGGGCAATCAGGATAGAGAGTGGCGATTCATCATATATGCACAATCCTTTAATTAGTTTGTTTAGTGTTGAAACAGCAATTATTGAAAACATAGAAGAACAACCCCTGGAAATACTGTTTGAAAAATTAGCCTTACTGCCTAACTTAAAGCATCTTGTATTCACGAATTCTTTCTTTAAAATAACAAGAAACAAGGAACGGACTGCACAAATTCCTGGTGCAATTTCAAAACTTAAAAACCTTGAATCTATAAAATTCAAGCTTGGTAAAGAATTTGATATTGAAGATGCATTAGATAAAATTTATCCACTTGAAAGTCTAAAGTACCTGTTCATTGAATTTGCTAATTTATCCTCAATGCCTAAAAATTTGTGCAGGTTCAAGAACTTGAAAGGTCTCTCTTTGAATGTAAATAACATAAAAACTTTTCCTACTTGTTTTACGAACCTCTCAAGCCTCCGGTATTTAAGTTTCACATTCAATGAAAAGGATGATTCTGATAACATTTTTCAAATATTATCAGGCTTACCCAGCTTAGAATATTTACTTCTTCCTTATTCATATTTTGATTCTTCTTTTGCAGGGATAGGTAAACTAAAGAATTTGAAAAGGCTTAGTGCTACCAACAGTACTATAAAAGATCCCAACACCTTTTTTCATGATATGACTCAAGCAAATAGTATTAGGCAACTCGACATCAGCTTTAGTTATTGCCCGTTTATTCCTCCCTTAATTGGAGTTTTAAGGCAGCTTGAAAAATTGATGATTAAGGGTGTTAAACCAGCAGGTGTAAACAAGGATGATCGTCTTCGACATCTTCCATTTGAAATAGGCTCTCTTAAAAACCTGGCGTTTCTCGATGCCTCCTCTAACCAGCTATCCAATCTTTCTAACTCGTTTTCAAAACTTAAAAAGCTGGAGGAAATCAATTTACAAGGTAATCGGTTCGATACTTTTCCTCAGTCGCTAACTAATCTTTCCAACCTCAAGAAAGTTGATTTATCCTATAACGTGCTTGCTTATATTCCAGAGGACATCAAACATCTTAAGCACCTTCAAAATCTCCATATTGAAAGTAACAAACTTAAAAGTTTGCCTTCCACATTAGGTTCACTTAACTCTTTAAAATTTCTTAAGGTAAGCAGAAACCAGCTTGAGCACCTGCCTTTATCTTTTGGTACGCTTAGAAACCTTGACACAGTATATCTGGATGACAACAAACTTCAGGATTTACCAGAACCCCTTTCAGCCTTGAAGCATTTAACTCTGCTGAACTTAAGAAACAATTATCTTAGTGCACTACCATCCTCTATTAATGATTTAGAAAAACTACAGACACTTGACCTTTCCTATAATCAGTTAAACCATATTCCCGGCACCTTTGAAAAGCTTAAGTCCTTAAAACATTTTTCTGCAGGAAATAACAACATGACAGCTCTGCCGGATAGCCTTGGTACGGGTTATAAATTGGAAACTTTTTATGTTGGCAATACACTTACAAAATATGTGATGGACTACGTGAAGGGGAAGTATGATAGCTCCAAAAAGGTGGCTCAGAATCGATTGATAAAACTTCCGGAGCAAATCCCTTATAATCGAAATCTTGTTGGAGTAAACCTTTCTAACAATCCAACACTGGATTCTGCTAAAACAATCCTATGGATTCAAGGCATAAACGCACCAAAAGCGCGGGTAACTGCCTCGAACTGCAACATTCACCATCTGCCTGTTTCAGGTTGGAACAAGTTTAAAGGTGAACATTTAGATCTTGCTAATAATAAAATAAAGAGTTTACCTGCAGATGTTTTGTCAATGCCTAACATTAAACATTTCACTACAGCAAACAACTTTTTGCCTTCCGTAATTAACTCTTCGTTTGAAAGTAAATCAGAATTGCATCTTGCAATGGCAGAAGCAGCGATAATTCCAGCTTTTAAATTATCCAGGAATTTATTGGAAGCAGCAAACAAAAGAGCTGACTTCTATTACTATAAAAACAGCTTCGAAAAAGCAAATAACTGGTATAAGAAAATGGAAGAAACCGATAGCGCATGGGCTGAAAATAACATCCACAAGAGGCAAAGAGGTGAGGTAAAGTACTTTACAGGAGATTATATTGGAGCCATAAAGTATTTATCAGCGGCACTGGTAAAAGATACTGCTTCAGGTATACGCATAATCAATGAAATAAGACCTTCGATGTATTATATAAGTCAGAGTTATTTAAAGTTAAAGGATACTGTGAAAGCTTATACGTACCTGGAAAGACTTAGTGAAAGATTTGTGCATGATGAAACGGATATTATTTCTGAAGCTTCAATTTTAGCTGCCTATTATCACGACACAGCAAAGGCAGAAACCTTCTTTAATAAGGTCTTAGATGCTTACCGGAAACAGAGAAGTTCGGCAGGAGTTCAGTTAAGTATTCTTGAGCTTTATACAATCTCAAATAAGCCTGAGGAAGCTTTGAAATATGCTGATAGCATGAAGGTTGAAACTTTATCCGCTGCAGAAAAGTTTTTGTTCGATTACCTATACTTAACTGCAGCATTAACAAGTAAGAAATCGGGTGCAAAAGACTTGACTTTATTCAGCAACAAATATGATACAGTTAATTTGAAAATGCCGAGCTGGAGTTTTGGTTTGTTCGATCTTTGGAGAGCAACTAATAAAAGTGATGACAAAACAAAAAAGCTTATTGAAGATCTAAATAGTTTTGTAAGAAGAAAATTTGAGGGAACAAAAGTAAAAGATCGGGTAGTACCATTTTTCGGTTAGCATCAGTTTCTGGGCTGGGACAATCATATGTTATCAAATAAAATTTTAAACTTCCTTTTCAACCTCAGTTTTAATGTTCCTTTACCGGAAGGTTTTGAAGTACTTGATCCTTTCAAAGATCCTGAAACAAGGAACGTTTGTGAGCAGTTTTACAATAAGTACTATGGTGATGAGAACAAAAGATTTTGCATAATAGGCATCAACCCCGGAAGATTTGGTGCCGGCATAACAGGTATACCATTCACGGATCCCATCCGGCTTGATAAAGAACTGGGAATAAGTAACTCGTGGGCAAAAAAGCAGGAGTTATCTTCTGTTTTCATTTATGAAATGATCAATGCTTTCGGAGGTGCGCAAAAGTTTTACGACCAGTTTTATTTCACTGCTGTCAGTCCGTTAGGATTTATCAAGGATGGCAAAAACATCAATTACTACGATGATAAGTCACTTTTAAAAGCAATCCCTCCCTTTGCAGAAGATTGCCTTAATCAACAACTGCCGTGGATACATACATCAGTAGCTTTTTGTCTTGGTGAGGGGAAAAACTTTGACTGCCTGACTAAGATGAATAATGACTTTCACGTTTTTGATAAAATTGTACCCTTACCTCACCCAAGATTTATTATGCAGTATAAACTAAAATCAAAGGAAGCGTACATTGAGAAGTACTGCAAAGGCTTAAATATCAGGTAAAATCTTCTGAAGCGTAGTTCAATAGGTTCAATTAATAACCCATTCGTACATTAAGGTTAATTCACCCGCTGTTACGCATAAATGCTCCTCCTTTTCGTTCTTATATGTGGAAATGTACTTAGCCGATCGGCTAATTGGCACATCAAAAGCTATGAAGAACTTAAAATTTTATACACTTGTTTATGTAGTCTTCCTATGCGTCACCTTTTTTAATAGCTCACAAGTGGTTGCTCAATGTAATGTAAAGCTGCCTAAGGATTTTATTGAGTGTAATAACTCTGCCGTATCTATTCAAAGTAATACCGATTACGCCCCCATTTATAGTAGTGACGACCCATCAGACAAATATTTTTGGACAATAACCGGAGGTCCTTTTACATATTTCGGTGGAACAAACAGGGTAGACAGGTATCCTAAAGTAAATTTACAGGATGGGTATATATATCAAATAGTAGTTCGGTTTACAAACAGTTCTGGTGTCTGTAGCGACACACAAATTGTTTACAGGAATGTAGGGTTAACAGCTGAGATCAATAACCCGGTTCAGCCTGATACTACTGTTTGTCAAAGTTCACAAACGTTCAGTCTGGTGGCTAGTGTAGAAGGTCCATATACTTCCTTTTCATGGTCGTCTACAGGTACGGGTACTTTTACCAACTCAAACACCTTTTCGCCGACCTATACCTTAAGCCAGGCTGATAAGGATAACGGAAGAGTTCAAATAATATTTAATGCACTCGCAAACGTAAACGGAAGTTGCTTTCCTAATGATACTGATACACTCACTATAAACATCTTAAAACTGCTCGGCAAAGATTCTTCGGCGTCAGTTTGCTCGAACAACAAGTTGAATTATCAGCCAGTAGTCAACGGTGCAAATCAATTTACCTGGACATCCCAGGTAGTGTCTGGAAATGTTGGCGGGAATTCTGTATCAGGAACAGGTAAAATCACAGACTCATTGATCAACAACTCTACGTCAACAGATGCTGTTGTTAGGTACACGATTACTCCTATTTATCAACAGTGCTCAGGTGCTCCCTTTTCTTATTTGGTCACGATAAAGCCAAAGCCTTCAATAATAGCATCTAATACTTTAAACCTTTGTACAGGCAGTGCTTCTAACATTCAACTTGCCTCCTCGGTATCTAATACATTATATACGTGGACATCTACTGTAATTACAGGAAGCGTTTCAGGTAATTCAAATTCTAACACTCCTGTTTCGATTACATCAATAAACGATGTGCTTGTAAATAACTCTCCTTCCAATACTGCTTCGGTAAAGTATACTATTACACCCTATCATCCATTTGGCTGCATCGGGCAATCTGTAGATGCATTGATTGCATTAGCCCCCCAAGTTACACAGGCTGATGCCGGACCTAGTAGAATTATATGTTTGAAAGACACCATTCATTTAAATGGAAATAGTCCAACAAGTGGTAGCGGAACATGGAGCCAGTTAAGCGGCCCTACAGCAACTGTAGTAGCTAACATAACACTAAGCAACACCTCAGTA
>DASVST010000152.1:0-12651 GCA_036387965.1 Segetibacter sp.
AGACTTGCCTTGTAGAAGATTTTTGTTTCAAAGAAAAACACGAAAAGATTTTGTTGATTGGGAAAAGCGAATATTTTTGTCGCTTATTATCAAATCCCAAAAAATGAACAAAGCTGAATTAATTTCTAAAATTTCTGATGATGCAGAAATAACAAAAACCCAGGCGAACAATGCTATAGATTCGTTTGTAGAAGCGGTAACAAAAACACTAAAAGGTGGCGGTAAAGTTACACTTGTAGGTTTCGGTACTTTTTCTGTTTCTAAAAGGGCTGCACGTAATGGACGCAATCCACAAACAGGTCAGGTTATTAAAATTAAAGCAAAGAAAGTCGCCAAGTTTAAAGCTGGCAAAGAACTTTCAGCAAGAGTTTAACTCAAACTACAACTTATTGAAGCGGGAACTTTCCCGCTTTTTTATTGATGTTCCTTATAGCGTTTCCCGGAATATAATAGTTGGGATAACCTTAATAAACGCGGTTTTTTGGATATCTTCTTTCGTGCATTTTGCTACTACAAATAAGTTGGTGTAGGTTTGCAATCCAAAATAAAAAAATACATCATGGGTAGAGGTGACAAAAAAACAAAAAAAGGAAAGATTTTTAAAGGTTCGTTCGGTAAATCACGTCTTGCAAGACCAGCTAAACCTGTTCAGAAAAAGAAGGAAGGTTTGCTAGAGAAGATATTAGGTTAATTATTACTGAAGTGTAGAAGTTGGCAACTTCTTTTACGGCGCAAGTCTGTGAAATTTCCATCGGTTATCCCTCTGTAGTACATACTCAATTCTGTCGTGCAGACGGCTCGCTCTTCCCTGCCAGAACTCCAATTTATTTGGCTTTAGATTATAGCCTCCCCAATGTGGTGGTCGTTCTATAAGATCGTCTTTAAACTTCCCGGAGAATTTTGTAAAGCTGTTTTCAAGCACTTCCCTGCTTGTTACAGGCTGGCTTTGCGGCGATGCCCATGCTCCTATCCTGCTTCCAACAGGGCGGCTGTTGTAATATAAATCACTTTCCTCACTCGTTATTCTTTCTACATCGCCTTCTATTCTTATTTGTCTTTCAAGCTCTTTCCAAAAAAATACCAGTGCAGCTTGTGGATTTTCATTCAATTCTTTTCCTTTGTGGCTTTCATAATTACTAAAGAAAATAAACCCGTTTTCTGAAAAACCCTTTAGTAAAACGATTCTTGCAGAAGGAGCACCATCTTTGGTTGCAGTAGCTAAAGTCATTGCATTAACCTCTGTAATTGCACTTGTAACTGCCTCATCCCACCAGCGCGAAAATTGAGAAAACGGGTTATCATCAACGTCAGCTTCAAGCAAAGCTTGTAGCATATAATCTTTTCTTATATCTGCAATTGCCTTATTCATAATACCTTTTTCTAATACAAAGATAAAAAAGCAAACGATTGAAAAAGAAAAAGATGCCATTGGCACTGCCGATGAAGTGATTGCGACCCTTTAACATGCTCAGGATAAACTACACGATGTTGCTCAATGATGAAGAGCTGGTATCAAAAATTACCTCCGAAGAAATAATTATGAAACATAGGTGCCTACATCCATGCCTTCGACAACCTGTAACAAAGTACCAGGTGTATTCATATCAAAAACAATAATGGGCAGATTATTTTCCTGGCAAAGGGTAAACGCTGTCATATCCATCACCTTCAGGTTCTTTGCAATAACATCCTGGAAAGTAATTTTATCGAATCGTGTTGCTGAAGGATCTTTTTCGGGGTCGGCAGTATAAATACCATCCACTCTTGTACCCTTCAAAATCACGTCAGCTTTTATTTCTATAGCTCTTAATGAGCCTGCTGTATCTGTAGTAAAATACGGGTTGCCTGTGCCTGCTCCAAAAATCACCACACGTCCCTTTTCAAGATGTCGTATGGCGCGGCGTCGTATATATGGCTCTGCTATCTGTTCCATTTTTATAGCACTTTGAAGCCTTGTATAAACGCCAATTTTTTCTAGGCCAGCCTGTAACGCCATTCCATTAATTACTGTTGCAAGCATGCCCATATAATCTCCTTGCGCCCTTTCAATGCCGGTTTCTGCCTCATTCATACCGCGATAAATATTACCTCCACCAATCACGATCGCTACCTGAACACCAACATCAATCACCGTTTTTATATCCTGTGCATATTGTGCAATTACATCTGCATCTAAACCGAAATTTTTATCGCCCATTAAGGCTTCACCTGATAGTTTGAGAAGAATTCTTTTATAGCGAGGGAGCATTTATGCTGGTTTTAAATATAAAAATCGGTGCAAGATAATGGAAAGTATTTTATACTTAACTATGCCAGATAGCACATTTCAAGTCTATCGAAATACATTAGATTTTGTTCTCTCTATAATATTGACAAACACTGCTCATCACACATTCTCCATGTTGAGGATGTGATGGACGACATATTTCTCTTCCTAAAAAAGAGATAGCCATTCCTACTTCGCCCCAATCTTCCTGCGGAATTTCATCCATTATTTGTTGTTCAATTTTTTTAGGGTCAGTACCTGTTGCTATTCCCAATCGTGGCGCTACCCGAACAACATGTAAGTCTACCATAACGCCTTCAGCCTTAACACCGGCTTCCCTCATTATAACATTGGCAGATTTTCTTCCGATGCCAGGAAGTGCAACCAGTTCTTCCATAGTAAGTGGAATGTTTTTATCTTTTTTGATTTGCTGTGCAATTGCAGTAAGCCACTTCGTTTTGTTGGCAAAGTTTCTAACTTTTCCTACCAGGGGAAAAAGTGTTTCAGGTGTTGCACGACTTAGAGCTTCCGTGTTTGGAAAAGCCTTAAATAGTTCCGGTGCCAGTGAATTGATGTGTTTGTCAGAATCCTGTGCAGACAGCACTACCATAACTAACAGCTGGTAAATATTTTCGTATTCAAGGGGATGTTTTTTGCCTTTATATTTTTCTATCAAGGGTTGAATGGCTTCTGCCCAATCAATTTTATTTGTCATAGTTAAAATTAAGGAGGTAAAAAGGTAAATAATGGTAAGATAAGAAACCTAAAATATTTTTGTTGTATTAAGCCTTTGCAGCCTTGATAGAATACATCATCGGGATCTTATTTCCAAGACCTCTCACTCGCCAATAGCCATCCTCACCCTGAACAACATTATTAAAACAGTTGTAGTAAGAGTATGGAAATTCATTTAAGTGATCTATTCGCAAGCCATGTTTAACTAAAGCATTTATAACTTCACCCAAGCTGTGGTTCCATGAATGTTCGGAATATTGAATAGCAGCTTCGCGGTCAGTATAAGTTCCTGATGATTGTTCAGAAATTATTTCAGCATTGTGATAAGCATATTTTATTTCTTTAAACTCATCATCAAACATCCAGACAACAGGATGAAATTCTATAAGATGAAATGTGCCGCCAGGCTTTAAGAAATGACTGATAATGGATGCCCATTTATCAAGATCGGGTAACCAGCCAATTACACCATACGATGTGAATATAATATCAAACTCTTTATCAAGATGCTCTTTAAGATCGTACAAGTTGCAGCAGACAAACTCTGCCGGAATCTTTAATTCTTCACTCAGTCGTTGAGCATAATTGATTGCCTCATCAGAAAGATCCATTCCTGTTACAACAGCTCCTTCTCTTGCCCAGCTTAGCGTATCCATTCCAAAGTGGCATTGCAGGTGGAGAATTGATTTACCTTTTACTTCGCCGACTTCTTCAAGGTCAATTTTATTTAGTGAAGACTTGCCTGCTTTAAAAGAAGCAACATCGTAAAACGCTGAATCCTTATGAACGGCTGTGCGCTTGTTCCAGGCATCTTTATTTTCATCAAATATCTGGTTGAGTTGTTCGGTTTGCATGATATAAAAGTGCATAAAAAAAGGGAATGAAGTTTCATTCCCTTTTAAAATATATCGATTTACAATTATCCTAAAGCAACTCTCTTGAAGGAGATTACCTTAAGTTCGCTGTCGATGCTCTTTAAATATTCTGCTACGGTTTTGCTTGTATCTTTTACAAAAGGCTGGGCAGCCAAAGTATTTTCTTTAAAGAAGGAATTCAACTTACCATCAGCAATTTTAGCGATCATTTCAGCAGGTTTACCAGCCATTTTAGGATCAGCAGCAATCGTTTCAGTTACGATCGCTCTCTCTCTTTCAACTACTTCCGGCGCAATGCTGTTTGCATCTACTCCTAGCGGGTTCATCGCAGCAATTTGCATCGCAACATCTTTTCCTGCTTCAGCAGCTTCAACGTTTAATCCAACTAAAACACCCATACGATTAGCACCGTGAATGTAAGAAGCAACGTAAGGAGCTTCTAATCTTTCAAAACGCGCAACACCAATTTTCTCGCCAATAGAAGCAAGTTTATCGTTGATCATGTCTGAAACTTTAGCACCGTTAACGGTTACTTCATTAAGCTCTTCAACACTCTTTACATCATTTGCAATTGCTGCATCAGCAATGCTTGTAGCAAAGGCAACGAAGTCAGCATTTTTACTTACAAAGTCAGTTTCAGAACTAATTGTAAGAACGATACCTGTTTTATTATCGAAGGTTGTACGTGCAAAAACAACACCTTCTTTTGCTTCGCGATCGCTACGTTTTGCAGCAACTTTTTGACCTTGTTTACGAAGCCAATCAATCGCAGCTTCAAAATCGCCGTTCGTCTCAGTAAGAGCTTTACGACAATCCATCATACCGGCACCTGTTGCCTGGCGTAGCTTATTAATATCCTGTGCAGTAATTGTTGCAGTAGACATAGTATTTGAATTTAAGAATTTGTTAGTTAATTTGAAAATGAAAAACCACATAGACAAATAGTCACATAGTGATGTGTCTGCAGTGTCTATATGGTTTTATATAAAAGAGCTAAGTTTAAACGATCAGTCTTACAACTTAATACTTACAACCGCCGAACTTATCTTGGTCCGCCACCACCTGCAGGTCTGCGGCTTGCACCACCTGGTACGCGACGCTTAGGTGCACCACCTGGTCCACCTGCAGCTCCACGACCTCTTCCACCACGAGCAGCTTCAGCTTCAGCTTCGGCTTGTAAGCGAGCAGCGCTTTTTTCTGTATCGTTATCTACATCTCCACCATCACCTTCGTCATCTTTAGAAGCGTGCCTTTCAGCAAGTCCTTCTGCGATAGCAGCAGCGATATAGTTAGTAATAATAGCAACAGATTTAGTAGCATCATCATTTGCAGGAATTGCAAAGTCAACTTTGTTAGGATCGCTATTCGTATCAACCATACCGAAAGTTGTAACGCCTAAACGCTTTGCTTCAGATAATGCGATGTGCTCATGACCTATATCAACAAGAAATAATGCTGCCGGGGCACGACCAAGTTGTGCGATACCACCAAGAACTTTTTCCATCTTTTCTTTATCACGAGTTAATGTTAAACGCTCTTTCTTAGTAAGGCTTTCTGCGCTACCGTCGTTCAACATTTTTTCGATGCTCTGCATTTTCTTCACGCTCTTACGAACAGTGTTGAAGTTTGTAAGCATTCCACCTAACCAACGCTCAGTCACATAAGGCATGTTTACACGCTGTGCAGCTTCGGTTACAATCTCTTTAGCTTGCTTTTTAGTAGCAACAAACATTATTTTCTTACCGCTTTTAGCGATAGATTTCATTGCAGCAGCTGCTTCCTGTAAACCTTCTACAGTTTTGTTTAGATCAATGATGTGAATACCTTTCTTCTCAGCGAAGATGTAAGGCAACATCTTTGGGTTCCACTTCTTCTTAAGGTGACCAAAGTGTACGCCGGCCTCCAAAAGTTGCTGTTGTAGTGAAGTGTTATTTTCCATTTAGTTTATTATTGAATGATGTGAATGATTTGTTTTAGCTGTTCGCTTTAAGCTGCAAGCTGCAAGCAAAAAAGCCAATCGGCTCGTAGCTTGAAGCGTATAGCTTGTAGCTCACCATTATCTCTTACTGAACTGGAAGCTCTTTCTTGCTTTTTTCTTACCTGGTTTTTTACGCTCAACACTACGAGGATCACGCTTAAGTAAACCTGCAGCTTTTAGTGCGGGACGTAATTCAGGATCAACTTGAAGCAATGCACGGGCGATACCTAATTTTGTAGCTTCAGCTTGTCCTTTTAAACCACCACCGGTTGCGTTTACCTTTACATCAAACTTGTCAGCAGCATCAATTGTTTTAAAAGGTTGTTCTACCTGGTTTTGCAAGTAAACAAGTGGAAAGTATACTTTATAATCTTTGTCGTTAATAGTGATTTGACCACCACCCTTGCTTAAGAAAACTCTTGTAACAGCTTCCTTACGACGACCAACTGCATTTTTTTGTTTTTCCATTATTAATTAATTAGAATGTTAATGGTTTAGGTTGCTGTGCAGTGTGCGGATGTTGGTCACCTACATACACAAATAATTTTTTGTACATCTTACGACCTAAGCGGTTTTTAGGAAGCATGCCTTTAACTGCTCTTTCAACAATCACTTCTGGGCGACGTTTAAGTAGGTCTTTAGCGATTTCCTTCTTTTGACCACCAGGATAACCGGAGTAGTTCAAATAGACTTTCTCGTCCATTTTATTACCCGTAAACTTTACCTTATCGCAATTTGTTACGATTACATAATCACCACAATCCACATGGGGAGTGTAGTACGCTTTGTTCTTACCACGAAGAACTGCAGCGATTTTTGCGCAAATCCGTCCGACGGTTTGATTAGTACCATCAACAACATACCAGTTACGTTGGATGGTAGCCTCATTGGCAGATTTGGTTGTGAAATGTAGTTTGCTCATTTATTTATTTTTTAGATTACTTCCTAAGAATCCTGAGCGGAGCCGAAGGAAAATTCAACCGATGCTATCCCACCGGTTTTTAAATGGACGGCGAAGGTACAGCGCAGCAACGGATATTTACACAATTTTAGCAACAAATCTTTACTGTACCTTCACAACTTCTTGTAAATCAATAATAATATTGCTGTTAAAATTACTTAACCCACAATTGAACCAGCTTTTTACTCGAGAAAAATTGAGCTAAATACTTCACGCTATGCTTTTGTACGTGACGTACTAACAATTTCTATCCTTTTCTTACGTTTAAAAGACATCTATAATTACTCAAACGTGATGAAAGCGACGTCTGCCGAAACATATACATGTCCACAAAACACTAATAGTTCGTTAGTAAAAAAGATAAAATTATTCTCTGGTTCTAAATTTTTAATGATGTTCTCAGCGCTGTTTTTTACTGTTGGTGGCATTGCACAAATAAAAAAATATAGAGAAAATCAGGTCATAAATATAGGTAGCGGTCAAACATTAAAGGTATTAACGTGTAAGGGGGAAGGAGCACAGCAAGAATGTGAACTACGGCATTATGTAAATAATAAGCAAGTTGGAAATACGTTCTGGCTTACTGCAAATGGTATTGCTATGCAACAGAACGCCAGGCGAACAAAACCAGCTGCACCACAAACCAAAACACAATCTCTTCCAGTACAAAACGGAATTGCTACAGCTCGTAACGCAGGTGCAATAAAAAAACTTACTGAAGCTCCTGTTAGTCGTCTGCCCATTGCACAAACACAGGAAGTAGTACAACCAGTTGTATCGGAAAAGCATGTAACGACCATGACACAGGAAAGTAAGGATGCCGAACCTGCGAAAAAAGTCAAAAAAGAATTTGTCTCCCATAATCCTTTTTTAAATCCAAAATATAAAGGAAACCAAACAGCGAGTAAGCAATCTGTTGACTCCAGCAAAACAAATTAAGTCTTTAGGCTACGTGCCGGAACTGCAATTAGCATCTCATACTTTCGCTTGCCTAAAGATTGAAGAAGCGACACTTACCTTTGTGCCGCTATGAGGATTGCTGTTAACACCAGGTTTTTACTGAACGGTCAACTGGAAGGCTACGGGAATTTCATTTTCGAAGTTTTCAAGAGGATAACAGAACATCATCCCAAGCATCAATTCATCTTCTTTCTTGACAGACCACATCGAGAGGATCTACGTTTTTCAGATAATGTAGAATTGCATGTAATCTCTCCAAAAGCCCGACATGCCTTGTCTTTCAAATGGTGGTATGATGTGAAAGTTCCTTTAGCATTAAGAAAATATAAGGCTGACGTTTTTGTTAGTCCTGATGGATTTTGCAGCCTCTTTACAAGAGTGCCACAAGTTTTAGTAGTACATGATCTCGCTTTCTTGCATCATCCTGAATTTATACCAAAGCATCACTTATTGTACTACAAATGGTACACTCCAAAATTTCTGAGGAAGGCTAAGGTGGTTGCTACAGTTTCCGATTATTCGAAGAAAGATATAGTAGGGAGATATAAAATTGCGGAGGAGAAAATTGTAAACGTTGGTAGTGCAGCTAAGCCGATCTTTCAAGCGGTTGAGTTTGATCAAAAGGAAATGATTAAGGAAGCTTACGCTGATGGTTTTGAGTATTTTGTTTTTGTTGGAGGAATTCATCCCCGTAAAAACCTGATGAACCTTTTAAAAGCTTTCAGTCTTTTTAAAACACGACAGCATACAAATATGAAGTTGCTCGTTGTTGGCAGGCGCGCATGGCAGTACAACGCAACCATAGAAAAGCTAAAAAGTTATAAGTACCGCGATGAGGTAAAGATGCTTGGGTATTTGCCCGATGATGAATTAGCAAGAGTGGTCGCCGGTGCCTATGCATTAGTTTTTCCAAGTTACTTCGAAGGTTTTGGCGTGCCTATTTTAGAAGCGATGCAAAGTGGTGTTCCCGTTGTAACTTCTTCCACAAGTAGTATGACTGAGATTGGTGGCGATGCTGCGTTATATGCAGATCCAAATGAACCAACAGAAATAGCAGACCAACTGAAAACAATCTTTAAAGATGAAACACTTCGATCTCAACTAATAGAAAAGGGCAAAATACAGGCTGCAAAATACAACTGGGATAAAACTGCAGAGCTTATGTGGGAGGCAATTGAGCAGGCAGTTACAAAATAAGCTTTTACTTTTGCTGCCTTTACATTAATAACTACTAGAACGATAATTTTAGAATATGCAAACATCAACTATAACGATAGACGTACAATTAGACCCCGATAAAGTGCCGCAACAAATTAGCTGGAAGGCAAGTGATAGCACGGCAGACATGACTCAAAAAGCAAAAGCAATGATGATTTCTTTTTGGGATGGAACTGATAAGACTGCGTTACGCATTGACCTATGGACAAAAGATATGATGGTTGATGAAATGGCTGATTTCTATTATCAAACTATGATGACGATGGCTGACACTTTCAATCGTGCCACAAAAAATGCAGAACTCGTGCAAGACATGAAGAACTTTGCGAAAGAGTTTTTCACTAAGTTTAGAGACTGGCAATTACAGCAGAATAAATTATCTTAATCAACCTTAAACCGAACATATGAGTTTAGAACAAACGATAATGGCTGACATGAAAGAAGCCATGAAAGCAAAAGATGAAGCTGCACTTAGAAGCTTAAGAGCAATTAAAGCGGCTATAATTATTGCAAAAACCTCTGAAGGTGCAGGTGGGGAAATTAAGGAGGAAGATGAAACAAAATTGCTTCAAAAGCTGGTGAAGCAACGCAGGGATAGTTTGGAAATCTATCAAAAGCAAAATCGTCCTGATCTTGCACAAAAAGAGGAAGAGGAAATAGCGGTTATAGAAAAATTTTTGCCAAAGCAAATGAGTGGTGATGAATTGAAAGCAGCATTGGAAGGGATTATTTCGCAAGTTGGAGCAACGTCTGCGGCAGATATGGGAAAGGTGATGGGTGTTGCAACAAAACAACTCGCCGGTCAGGCAGACGGTAAAGCGATTTCTGCTGCAGTTAAAGAGCTATTGTCAAAGTGAGTTTTGACTAAATGATAGACATTATCTTCTTTATTTTGGTAGCGATGGCAATCTTCAAAGGATTTAGCCAGGGATTGATCGTCGCATTATTTTCTTTGATAGCATATGTTATTGGACTTACTGCTGCCATGAAGTTATCAGCGGTTGTTGCTGTATACCTTCAAACGAACTGGGATATTAATGGCAGGCTGTTGCCAATTCTTTCTTTTATGATTGTCTTCATCGGTATTGCTGTTTTGGTAAGATTAGTTGCAGGTATTATAAAGAAGGGAATGAAGGTTGCCTTTTTAGGATGGCTTGATAAATTAGGAGGAATTGTTTTATTTGCATTGCTGTACCTGTTTATCTATAGTGTTGTCTTGTTTTACGCCGCACAAATACATCTCATTTCTGCTGAAACGCAAGCAGCCTCTACAACCTATAGTTACTTAGCTCCGTTTGGTCCAAAAGTGATAAATGCATTGGGTTCAATTATTCCTTTTTTCGCTGACATGTTTACTGACTTGCAGACTTTTTTTGAGGGAGTTGCAAGCGAGAAACAAGGATATTAGCCTGTTTTTGTCAAGTATGCTCAAATAAATGACTTATAAAGTATTATAACAAAATACTGCTTGAGAAAAGACACAAACCACGGCTACAGATTTAAGTTGATAAAGCGTTTGAGCCACCCATTCTAATAAATAAAGTAGCAGGGTTTATGATGCTTAGTATCAGAAAATTTAATTATTGTTTGAGAACACTTTTAGTTATTAAACCATCTGAAGTGACAATAACAATGGTGTATGCGCCGGCTGCTAAAGTTTGTATGTTGATATCAATATTACTAGGGCTTATGACATCTTCTGATTGTTTTGTCAGCTTTCTTCCAATTGCATCATAAAGTATATAGGATATACGTTCACTATACCCTGTAATTCTAATTTTCAATATATCACGTGCAGGATTAGGAAATACAACAATTGTTTTTATAAAACTGTATAGAACAGAAAATGCAGACACACATCCCTTTGTTGTTACCTGAACTGTATAAATACCTTCCTCTGTTGGTGTGTGCTGTTGATTGATAGCTCCCACGATAGCTATACCATTCAAAAACCATTGATTACCTGACGCAGAGGAAGATATTAATACCTTACCAATCTGTGAAATAGCCGGGGCTAATGGAATTGGATTTACGATTACTTCCGTAGATGATGATGGAGCGGACATACAACCATTAATCATTGTGGCAACTGAATATAATCCATTTTGCCTTGCACTAAAAGTTTGATTAACCTCCCCTGTTAAAGCTACACCATCCTTATACCATTGATTATTTGATGGTGCGGATGAACGTAATACAACACTCCCGCCCGAACAAAATGTAGTTGCCCCAGTGGCAGATGTAGCGGGTGCTAGTGGAATTGGATTTACAGTAACAGTGATAGAATTTGATTTTAATGGTTGACATGCATCAGATAATTGTGTTGAGTAGCTCCCTGTTTGATTTACCTGATAAGTTTGACTAACAGCTCCATTAATAGCTACACCATCTTTATACCATTGAATGCCCGACGTTAAGGAAGCAATAAGTGTAACCATATTGCCCTGGCAAAAGGTAATAGCACCCGATGCAGTAATTGAAGGTACTTTAAATGAAATAATTTTTTCATCTGCACCCATTGAAGGAACTAAATGTCTTGCATCCCCATCAATATCTGTAGTCACAGCCTGAATTGAAATTCCTGCAAGAGTTTGATTGGATGCAACATCCCTTAGGTGCATATCTGCACTATCTCTTTTAATGAATTGCACATCTGAAGATACTGAACATTGATCCTGCGAACTAAGCCGTTTATAATCTGCAAGATTCAATGGAAGGTTGTTCCATAGGATTGCCTTTGCCGGGTTTCCATTATAAAAATTATTGTAATTAGAATTAGTCCACCCGGTAAGTGGATTAGGATTTGCATTAATTATAGTATAACGATTGGCATCTCCACCTGTCCTGGAGTTATAAAAGATATTATTTAAGCTTTCTATTGTGGTATTCGCTGTTGATCCTCTAAAGAAAGCCGCAGAGCTGTTGTTACCTGTACCTCCTATTGCAATTGAATTGTAATACAGGTTAATTTTAGCTGCATTAACATCATTTAAAATGCCATAGACATTTACATTATCCGGATTTAAACTGACCATATTATTACTTACAGAAAAACTTCCTGACCCTCCCACCCCTCTAAGCGCCATCCCCGCTACGACTCCTTTAGAGGTGCTGTTTCTTAAATCGAAGACTTTATTTTTTGCAATGGTTAGGTTGCTATTAGCAGGAAAACAATTGATTCCAATTGTGTAAGTAGAAACATCAACATTAGTGCTTCTATTCTCAAGGTTAAACACAATATTGCCGGTAATTGATAAAGGAGCATTGGAGGAATAAATTGAGTTTATGCCTTGAACAGAAGCCGTTTGATGTTGTCCAGGGCTAGTGGAAAATGTTGAAAGATTACTGATTTTATTCGAATCAATTATCATGTTAGTGAATCTGCAATTATTGCTTATGCTGACCACTAATGTAGTTGTACCCAGACTTCCAGAAAATAGGTTCTTCACTTCATTCTTTGTGATAGTGGCATTTACTTGTGAACTGTTATTATCATTGCCTTGATTTAGGTAAATGCCTGTTACAGAACCATTCACTGCACTAACGTTATTTGAACGAAGGTTTGTAATGAGATTTTTTGAAACACTGGCATTATAATTATTGTTATTAGAATAATTAGGACTAACATCTATACCTATCACCTTTGCATCTGAATTTC
>DASVST010000153.1:0-13489 GCA_036387965.1 Segetibacter sp.
CTTGATACTTGAGAAAACCAAATCGTTCAAGAAGGATATAATTTCTGTTTCTTCTTTCTTTTTACCAAAGTCAGTTAACGATGGAAGATTGTGCATGAAGAAGTTTTGAAAATGTGCCATCTCAACTATCGTAGATGCTAACGATTTAGGATACTTATACTTTGGATTACATTCTAAGATAATATCGCCGATAACTGCACATAAATCTTTGTAAGGCTGAAAAAACTTTAGCTTATTATCCTCACTTACCTGCTTTGTCAAATATGCTTTCGAGCCTTCTGAGATGATGATTTGATGCAGCAGGCTTTCATTCACATAACTTGTATTTTCATCATCTTGTACCGTGGAAGCTAATAACTTGATGACTTTTTTTAACCTCACGAAAGGGTCTTCGATGTTGTTTGTTTGAAACGCGATCTGGTATTCGAGCCAGCCCCAATACCAGGCAGCCAGGTAAACCAGCAGCCTGTGTTTATTTTCAAAATAACGATAGATGCCTGCTTCCGTTGTGCCAATATCTTCTGCAAGCTTTTTAAAAGTGAATGCTTCAAAACCGTTTTTCTGAATTAACTGAATGCTGTGTTGAATTATTTTTTTTCCTAATTCTGATTGCTCAGGATTGCGGAGAAACAATGCCTCGTTCATTTTTATTTGTAACTGCAATTTCATATCTACACCTTTTCAGATTTTTTAGCTAGCGTAAAAGTAAGATAAATATAAATTGCAATTATTTGTGATAGTAATACTATTATTTAAGATAATATCCCTATTTTCGCCGCATCAATTAAAAAAATCATTTTTATGGAGGGGAGAAATATTCTTAAAGAGATTAAGCACGACTTACCGGCAAGTATTGTGGTGTTCTTTGTAGCAGTTCCGTTATGTCTTGGAATTGCATTGGCATCAGGTGCTCCGTTATTTGCTGGAATTATTGCAGGTATAATAGGTGGAATCGTAGTTGGTGTTACCAGTGGTTCACCTTTAGGGGTAAGCGGACCTGCGGCAGGTCTGGCCGTTATCGTATTAACTTCTATTGCTTCGCTTGGCGGCTCCTGGACAGCATTTTTAACAGCAGTGGTTCTTGCAGGAGTTATCCAGCTTATTTTAGGTTATGCCAAAGCAGGTTTTATAGCTTATTTTTTTCCATCTTCTGTTATCAAGGGAATGCTAACGGGTATAGGTCTTCTAATAATTTTAAAACAAATTCCCCATGCACTTGGCTGGGACAAAGATGCAGAAGGAGACGATTCTTTTCTTCAGGCTGATGGAGAAACTACGTTCTCAGAAATTTTTAAAGCCCTAAATTTTGTAACACCCGGCGCTTTGCTTATTGCCTTCATTTCGCTAGCCATTCTTATTTTATGGGATACAGTTCTCACGAAAAGAAGCAAAATTTTTGTGATGATCAATGGCCCGCTGGTAGTTGTTATACTAGGTATTATCATGAATTACTTTTTTCAAACTGGCGTACTGAATTTTAGCTTAGCTGCCGACCAGGTTGTTAGAATTCCGGTTCCGGAAAATCTAGCCGGGTTTTTCGGTCAATTTACTTTCCCTGACTTTTCAGCCTTGTCAAATCTGGAAGTTTGGAAAATAGCCGTAGTACTGGCAATAGTGGCAAGCCTGGAAACTTTGCTTTGTGTTGAAGCTACCGACAAACTTGATCCTTATAAAAGAATTACCCCTACAAACAGGGAACTAAAAGCTCAGGGGTTAGGAAACGTTGTCTCCGGATTAATTGGTGGTTTGCCAATAACCCAGGTAATTGTAAGAAGCTCAGCGAACATTTCATTCGGTGCCAGAACAAAAATGTCTGCTATTCTTCATGGAGTATTTCTTTTGCTGAGTGCTGTTACCATCGCAAGTGTCTTAAATATGATACCATTGGCAAGCTTAGCAGCAATACTGTTGATGGTAGGTTATAAGTTAGCAAAGCCAGTCTTGTTTAAGCAAATGTATAAATTAGGTTGGGAGCAGTTTGTTCCTTTTGTTGTTACGGTTGTAGCAATATTGCTTACTGATTTATTAAAAGGAATAACGGCGGGATTAATTGTAGGCGGCTTTTATGCTTTGCTTCACAGCTATCGTAATTCTCACTACATGAGGGATGCGGTTACTACCGAGGACGGACGTCAGGTTCATCACCTCGTTTTAGCTGAAGAAGTTTCGTTTTTTAATAAGGCAAACATTATAAAATCCCTTGATGCAATTCCCGAAAACTCAAAAGTAGTTATTGATGCATCCAACAATAAAGCTATGTCGTATGATGTAGTGGAGCTAATTAAAGATTATGAACTGAACGCTAAAACAAAAAACATTACGGTTGAAAAAATAAAGTTCAATGAACCGTCTTTCTCTTAAATAAACAAACACTCAAAACAAATGAAAACGTTAACTAAAGAAATGCAGAACGCCATTACACCACAGATGGCCTTAGAATTATTGAAAGATGGTAACAAACGATTTGTAAACAACCTGAAAGTAAACAGAAACCTTCTGCAACAGGCAAATGACACTTCAGACGGGCAACATCCGTTTGCCGTAATTCTAAGCTGCATTGACAGCCGTACTTCTGCGGAGCTTATTTTTGACCAGGGATTGGGTGATGTTTTTAGTGTTCGTATTGCTGGAAATATCATAAACGAAGACATTTTAGGTAGCATGGAATTTGGCTGCAAGGTGGCTGGTGCAAAAATAATCGTGGTGTTAGGTCATACAAAATGCGGCGCTGTAAGAGGTGCATGTGATCATGTAGAAATGGGTAACCTTACTGCACTGCTTTCTAAGATACAGCCAGCAGTGTACGACGAAAAAACAGAAACGGACAATAGAAATTCAAGTAACAATGAATTTGTAGAAAAAGTAGCCGTCATCAATGTAAAAAGAACGGTGCATGCGATTATAGAGCGTAGCCCTATTTTAAAGGAAATGGTTGAAGACGGAACTATTGAAATAATTGGCGGCACTCATGATATAACAACAGGTGAAGTAAGTTTTCATGACGACACGTTGCTTGTTAATGAGACTAAGTAAAACTGTAGCAGGCAGATGCAAAGGCTGCCTGTTTTTATTTTGTTCTAACCATGTAAAGAGTGATCAAGTGACTGTTCTATAACTTCGTTGGCAAGATGGAGTAGGCTTCCAAAGTAAATAGTACAACAATCATAGGATTGTGGAAGGATGATATTTAAATTGCGTAGACTACCTTTTGCCCTGTAACATTAGTAATGAACCTAATAAAAAGATAAGGAGATAATGTATAAACAAGCTACAGGTAAACCAACCGTCCTTTGTGTCTTTTTATTATTCAATAGCTTATGCTCATATTCACAATCACCATCCGGCACAACAGGCAGTTGGTTAATGTTGTTTAACCAAACCCGCTTACACAATAAATGGAGCTTTCACGCAGAGGCACAATATAGAAGCTACGAACTAACTCCAAACACTGAGCAATTGCTTGTACGTACCGGTATAAATTATCATATCAATAGCTCTGCTTCTGCAACTGTTGGGTATGCCAATATTTCCAACTATGCTTTTGATAAAGAGCAGGCATCCGGCGTACAGGCTTCTGAAAATCGGATATGGCAGCAGCTAGTTATGCGTAACAATATTGGGAGGTTCTTCTTCGAACACCGCTACCGCATTGAACAACGTTGGTTACATTCAAACAATAATACACGATATCTAAATCGCGTTAGATACCTGGTAAGAATGAATGTTCCTATCAATAAAAAACAAATAGAAAAGAATACTGCATTTCTTACTTTTTATAATGAAGCATTTCTTCATATAACATCCACACCCTTTGATCGAAACAGGTTGTATGGAGCGCTCGGTTACCAGGTTACTCCAAACTTAAACCTACAGCTTGGTTATCTTGCCCAATCCGTAAATAGAACAACGAAACATTATCTACAGACAGCTTTTACTTACAATTTAGATTTGAGAAAATGAACACCTACAGAAGATAAGCCCAGGAAACTATAAACAGATGATTTCATATCTTCATAAAGAAATGGATATTTTTTCACGCATAATTATACATGGCTTTTAATTTTCAGGCATTTAAAACCCGTGCATTAACAGCTGTCATTTTTGTTGCAGTAATGCTTGCGGGTTTGCTTTGGAATCACTGGAGTTTTTTTATCCTGTTCTCAGTTATACATTTTGGTTGCTGGTTTGAGTTCCAAAAGCTGGTGGGAAAGATTGATAAAGATTATGCTGAGATTTCTAACTTCCATAGATATGGTGTAATGCTTGCCGGGTGGGCAATTATGCTGTGGATGAGTAACGATGCTTATGTTATCGGCAGCCTTCGTTTACATGAGTTAGGTTGGTGGATGTTGCTTGTATGCCTTGTAGTGCTTCCAATAGTTGAAGTGCTGTTTTCACGAACGCTTAACCTAAAATTAATCGGGTACTCTCTCGGTGGATTGATCTACATCTCTTTAAGCTGGGGTATGATGATGGAGCTTAGAGGTGAAGGGATGTTATTTAAAAACAGGGAACTTATTTTTGATTTAGGCTGGGCAATCCCAATAATTTTAATAGCATCTATATGGATAAATGATACGATGGCTTACATTGTAGGATCTTTTGTTGGCAAAACACCTTTATCATTTATCTCACCAAAAAAAACATGGGAAGGAACAATTGGAGGAGCAGTATTAAGTGTTGCTACGATAGCTTTAGTTGGGCATTTCTGGTTAAAAGCAAGTATGGTCGACTTGATAGTTATTTCATCTATTGCTGCTTTTTTTGGTACCCTTGGTGACTTACTCGAAAGCAAACTTAAAAGGTTAGCAGACGTGAAAGACAGCGGAAAAATTATGCCGGGACATGGAGGTTTTCTTGACAGGTTCGATAGCTTAATTCTTGCTGTACCAATTGTATGGCTGTATGTAAGGTTCCTTATGTATTAAATTCCGGGTGCATTATTCACGTTTTCTCCCACTATATTTGACTTTTATAAAAGCTACAAATGATTATTCATAAAGAAGGATATAAGAGTATTGGTATTGCAGCATTAATATTCGGGCTCATAAACATTGCTACTTTTATCTTTTTTAGTCGTGATTATCCCATCACATCAAATATTATCTTCTGGGTATCGGTAATTCTGTTTCTCTTCATCGTTTCGTTTTTTAGAATACCCCGCCGGGTTATGACAATTGGTGAAGAGCATATTATCTGCCCTGCTGATGGTAAAGTGGTTGTTATTGAAGAGGTTGTTGATGAAGAATATTTTAAAGAGAAGCGCCTCCAGATAAGTGTTTTTATGAGTCCTGCGAACGTTCATGTTAATCGTAATCCTGTTAGCGGAGAAGTCACCTACAGCCAATACCATAAAGGAAAATACCTTGTAGCATGGCATCCAAAATCTTCAACAGAAAACGAAAGGCATAGCGTTGTTATTAAAAATGATAAAGCTGAAATACTTGTAAAACAAATTGCAGGCGCATTAGCTAAACGGATCATTAACTATCTAAAAGTGGGACAGGTAGTAGAGCAGGGTAAGGAAATGGGATTTATAAAGTTTGGCAGCAGGGTTGATCTACTTCTTCCAATAGGTACAAAGGTTGAAGTACAGTTAAATCAAAATGTGAAAGGTGGTGTAACAGTTTTGGCAACTTTATCTTAAAGAAGAGAAGATTAACAATAACAGCTCCCTCTTTACGTTGTAGAAAGTTATATTTGAAACACAAACACTAAAAATTAATACAATGAAAAAGTTATTGACCCTCGCTACTGCAGCTATGTTATTTACAAGCGCTTTTGCTCATGATGGAAAAGATTGTGGAAAAGGAAAGAAATGTACAAAAGAAGAAATGGCAAACTGTAAAGCTTCAGCGAAAAAAGATTGTTGCAAAAAAGACAGCAAAGTAGTGACAGCAAAAGCCACAAAAACTGTAAAGCCGGTTGTAGTAGCTAAAAAAGCTTAATAACGTATAAGAAACAAAAAAGACCCTGCTTATGCAGGGTCTTTTTTGTTTCAGAAAATTCCTTCAAGTTCTTTTAAGTGGTAAACAGTGTAAGTGGGCTTAAGTAATGTTTCTTCATTAAGATGATTCACGAATACGGTATCCATTCCTGCATTCATTGCCCCCATTATATCTGCATCTAAATTATCGCCAAGCATAATGCTATCGCAGCACTGTGTTTCACATCTTGAAATAGCAAAATCAAAGATTTCTTTTTTCGGCTTCAGGCTATTAGCACTCTCTGATGTAATCACTTCAATAAAATATTTCGCAATACCGGCATTGGTAATTTTTGCCATCTGCGTTTTCTGAAAGCCATTGGTTATTAGGTGAAGCTTGTAGTTCTTGTTCACCAAATAATCCAGTATTTCTATAGTATAAGGGAAAAGTGCTTTTTGTTGAGGAAGTAAGTCTAGGTATTTTACACTCAGCTCTTTTGAAAGCTTCTCATCCCCGATTTTAAACTCCAGTAAAGTGTGCCACATCCGTTTCCACTTCAGATCTTCCTGCTTAATAAATCCATGATGATAACGATCCCACAATCTTTTATTGTGATAGGAGTAGACGTTATAGAATGCGTCAAAATCGTCGGTTATTTCATTGAGCCGGTGCTTAAAAAAAAGTTCGTTCAATACCTCCTTTGAGTTGGTTTCGAAATCCCAAAGGGTATGATCAAGATCAAAAAATAAATGCTTGTAAGCCATAAAGACAAAAGTACGAAGAGCCAAATGCAAAAATTCAAATGAAAAATGAGATTTGAAATGCGCTGCCTTCTAACTTCTATCTCTCAACTCCTGTCTTCTCTTCATTGTTCGTATTTTGCATTTATGAATATCGTAATCACCGGAGCGACTAAGGGAATCGGATTTGCTATCGCAGAGAAGTTTGCATCTGACGGTTTTAATCTTATCGTCTGCGCAAGAAGTGCTGATGAATTGAAAAATATGGCTGATGAGTTCATGCGGAAACATGCAGTAGATGTAAAGTGGCGTGCTGTAGATATGAGTGTAAAAACTGATGTGCACCAATTCGGAAATTGGATTATCAAACAAGGTATAACTCCTGACATTATTGTAAATAATGCAGGCAACTTTATCCCCGGCAGTGTACACAATGAGGAGGATGGAGTACTTGAAAGCATGATCTCAGTTAATCTTTACAGTGCCTATCATCTTACGAGAACCTTGCTACCGAAAATGATGGAAGCTAAAAAAGGACACATTTTTAACATGTGCTCAATTGCATCACTAAACGCTTATGCAAATGGCGGCTCGTACAGCATCAGCAAGTTTGCATTATTAGGCTTTAGCAAAAATCTTCGCGAGGAAATGAAGCCTCACGGAATCAAGGTTACAGCAGTTTGCCCAGGTGCTACAATGAGCAACAGTTGGGACGGCTTTGACATTGACCCAAACAGAATAATGGAAGCGAACGATATTGCAGAGATGGTGTTTGCTGCAAGCAAACTCTCTCCAATGGCGGTGGTGGAAGATATTATCCTTCGTCCACAATTAGGAGACTTGTAAAATGATGTGCAGATAAAATGATGTGCAGATGTGCAAATGAGACTGGCCACGCATTTCACCAACCTGCAAATCCGCACATCTGCACATCCGCACATCCCCTCATCCCCTAATTTTCACATCTCCAAATCTGCACATTCAGTAATTTGCATGATGGGTTTTAAACTTGTTTCACCATATCAGCCGGCAGGCGATCAACCTTCAGCAATTCAACAGCTTACGGAAGGATTGCAGCAGGGTGAAAGATACCAGACACTTTTAGGTGTTACTGGAAGTGGTAAGACATTTACTATGGCTAATGTTATCCAAAATGTACAACGCCCCACGTTGGTACTAACCCATAACAAAACATTGGTTGCGCAACTTTACGGTGAATTCAAGCAATTTTTTCCTGATAACGCGGTAGGATATTTTGTAAGCTACTACGACTATTACCAGCCTGAAGCCTACATGCCCGTTAGTGATACCTACATTGAAAAAGATCAAAGTATAAACGAAGAGTTAGACAAACTTCGCCTGCAGGCAACTGCACAATTGTTAAGCGGACGCAGAGATATTATTGTAGTAGCAAGCGTTAGCTGTATCTATGGTATCGGTAATCCAACAGAATTCGAGAACGGGATTGTGAGGATAAAAAAAGGTGAAATGGTGTCAAGACAAGGCTTTTTACATTCATTGGTAAATAGCTTGTACAGCCGAAGCCAGGGAGAGTTTGGCAGAGGAAGCTTTCGGGTAAAAGGTGATACAGTTGACATCAACTTACCGTATGTTGATTATGGTTATCGGGTAACATTTTTTGGTGATGAAATTGAGACGATAGAAACACTTGAGTTAAGCTCAAGCAAACGAATAAGTGTAGTTGATGAGGCGGCGATTTTTCCTGCTAATTTATACTTAGCACCGAAAGACATGATGCAACAGGTGCTATACGAAATTCAGGATGAAATGCAGGCACAGGTTGATTATTTCAAGGCGACCGGAAAATACATTGAGGCGCAACGACTAAGTGAGCGGGTGAATTACGATCTTGAGATGATTCGGGAATTAGGTTATTGTAACGGCGTAGAAAACTATTCAAGATTTTTCGATCGGCGAAAGCCGGGAAGCAGACCCTTCTGCTTATTGGATTATTTCCCCAAAGACTTTTTATGTGTTATAGATGAAAGCCACCAGACAGTACCACAGGTTGCGGGCATGTATGGAGGCGACAGAAGCCGCAAGCTCACTTTAGTAGAATTTGGTTTCCGTTTGCCAAGTGCACTAGATAACAGGCCTCTTAACTTTCATGAGTTTGAAAGTCTTTTAGATCAAACGGTATTCGTAAGCGCAACACCCGGAGATTATGAACTAGAAAAAACCGGTGGTGTTGTTATCGAACAAATCGCCCGACCGACAGGTTTGCTTGATCCGCCGATTGAAGTTCGCCCAAGTGTAAACCAGATCGATGATTTGTTAGACGAGATTGATAAAAGGGTGCGTAAGGGAGACAGGGTTCTTGTAACTACGTTAACCAAGCGCATGGCTGAGGAGATGGATAAATATCTCGGTCGCATCAACATAAAAAGTAAATACATACATAGTGAAGTTGATACGCTGGAAAGAGTTGAAATTCTAAGGCAGCTTCGTCTCGGCGAGATTGATGTACTCGTTGGCGTAAACCTTTTACGTGAAGGGTTAGATCTACCCGAAGTATCACTGGTTGCTATTTTAGATGCTGATAAAGAAGGCTTTTTGCGTAATGAAAGATCACTTACCCAAACTGCCGGTCGTGCTGCCCGAAATGTGGACGGCTTAGTTATATTTTATGCGGATACAATGACGGAAAGCATGCAGCGAACCATAGATGAAACAAACCGCAGGCGGGAGAAGCAGGTTGCATATAACTTGCAACATGGCATTACACCACAAACGATCAGGAAGACGATTGAGCAGATTATGAAGCAGACTTCTGTACTTGATATAAAGGGCGATGATGCAGTTTCTTATAAAATGGTTGATGGAGAGCCGATGCTTGCTGCAGAAAGTGAGGTTGAATATAAAACAATTCCAAAGATGGAAAAGGCTATTGGGCAAGTGAAGAAGCAAATGGAGAAAGCCGCAAAAGATCTTGACTTTATGGAAGCAGCAAGATTACGTGATGAGATGTTTAAGATGCAGAAGGAGTTGGAGGGGATGAAATAAATTTCATTAACTTGAAATGATATGGCAATAGATTTTAGGCTTGATAGAACTAAATTTTCTGCATTAACGTTTGAGAAGCGGACAGGGAAATTAATGATTACAGGAATATACATGGCAGGAAAGACTTGAAATTGCTTACGATCTTATTAGCATTGCATTTTCAACTTTCCAAAAAATGATCCGCCCCGCATGGAGAAGAGTGTATTTGAAGCCAGAAACCTGATAAATGGGTAATATTTTCAATCCGGATTTCAGGGATTTTTTACATGCTTTAAATAGTACTGATGTTGAATACCTTTGGTTGGCGGTTATGCTGTCATAATTCACGGGTACTCCAGGGTTACAGCAGATATGGACATTTGGGTAAACCGTACATCAGTAAATTATAAAAAACTTGTAACGGCATTTAGAGAGTTCAAAATGCCGGTGTTTGATATGACAGAAGAAAAGTTTTTAGCTCATAACGACTATGTTTTTCGCTTTGGACGAAAACCGGTTGCAATAGATATTATGACCAAAATGGCTGACTTGGACTTCGAAGAATATATCCAACATGCTAAAACATTTGAAGACGATGGCCTTATGATAAAGGTGGTTCATTACAATGACTTGATACATGCGAAAAAAGCAAGAGGCAGAGGTAAAGATCTAACCGATCTTGAGAATCTGCCTCCAGAAGTATAATTACAAACCTCGTCCCATATCTCAAAATCTCAAAACTTCTTTTTATTATAATTCCCTCACCCTATCTTTGAAAGGGTCTGGTGAAATTCAATTCTTTGAAAGACGGTCATTTATAAACTAAATTATTATGCTTATGACTGTACTGGCAATCTACAACCAAAAAGGCGGCGTTGGTAAAACGGCTGCAACTGTTAACCTGTCGCATATTGCTGCGCGGGAAGGTTACAAAACTTTACTATGGGATCTTGATCCGCAGGGGGCGGCAGGCTTTTATTTCCAGGTAAATGCTACGCAGAAAAATGAAGCGAAAAAGTTGCTGGGCAACGAATTGGATATTGCGGACTCCATCCAGTCGTCTCAATATGAAAACCTTGATGTTATCCCTTCGGATATTTCTGCTCGTAACGGCGAAGTGATATTATCTGAACTTAAGCAAGGGAAAAGGCGTTTAAAGTCGGCTTTAAACCCGCTTAAAAACCAATATGATCTCGTAATTATCGACTGCCCTCCAGGCTTGTCAGTAGTACATGATAATATTTTTACAGCTGCAGATTGGATACTGATGCCCAATATTCCGACTACACTAAGCATCCGCAGCTACGAAACAGTGATGCAGTATTTTGAAGACAATAACCTGGATGCTGATAAAGTAAAGTGTTTCTTTAATATGGTTGATGGAAGGAAGAACCTTCACCACGAGGTTATCGGACAATTTTATAAGGATAAGACTTTCCTAAAAAATTATATCCCCTACCTGAGTGATGTAGAAAAAATGGGGCAGCAACTTGCGCCTGTAGAAAGTTTTGCGAACAGCAGTTATGCAGCACAATGTTTTAGAGATCTTTGGAAGGAGATTAAAAAAACCTGCGCATTATAATTACACTGGTGGTGGTTTCATTTTTGTATCAATGTTGTATTAGAAATCTAATCAATTGAGATGTTCATCCATTTTGAGGAATAAAGGTTTACCGTTGAAGTGTGCGACGCAACGATGATTCCATGAAAAACCAACGCCGGTAACATAATTTTTTAAACCGGATAATCTTATAAAGTGACGACAATGAACAGACAACTCACCTCGTGGTACAGCCCTGCGCTGAACAAAGAAATGCCCATCGCTTCTTATGGTCATTATGGTTTTGCAATATTGCTGATACCAACAGCTGCGGCAGATTACCTGGAGTATGAGCGTTTTCAGATGATGAATACACTGGAGCCAATTATAAATAGTGGAAAGGTTCGCATTTTTAGTATTGACAGCATAAATAAAGAAAGTTGGTTGAATAATGAAATGATGCCTGAGCACAAGGCTATTCGGCATAATCAGTTTAACGACTATGTTTTTAATGAAGTAATACCATTTATAAGAAACGCTACAAGTGCAGAAACGATGATTTACACATGCGGTGCTTCATTTGGGGCTTTGCATGCTATGAATTTGTTTCTAAAACGTCCGGACATAATCAATGGTGCTATTAGCATGAGTGGTGTTTACGATCTTTCGGAATATACGAAAGGACATTTTGATGAACAGGTCTTTTACAATAGCCCATATCATTACCTCCCTAACCTTAATGATTCTTGGTATCTTGATAAAATAAAGGCAAGCGAGCACATACATATTTACACAGGCAGCGGTTCTTATGAAGATCCTGAAGCGTCAAAAAGATTTGCGGGTGTATTATCAAGCAAAGGAATAAGATATGATTTAGATGTATGGGGAGCCGACATAAGCCACGACTGGCCTACATGGAGAGCGATGATGCCTTATATAATACAGAACAAGTTTTAACACCAGCGGCAGCAATCAGGCTTGTTTATTGCGGCCTTTCAATTGGCATAGTAATTTCATTACTTCCTGTACAATTTTTACCTGTTTGAATAAGTATCTAAAATACACTCTTAGGGGGTTTGGAATATTTCTTGGCATTTTAGTAGTGTTATGGATTGGTGTTTACATATATGTCTCCGTAAATAAGAAATCAATCATTAAACAGGTTACTACTGAAATAAGTGAAAAAATTGCAGGTACGGTAACAATTGAGGATGTAGATATAAGCTTCTTAAAAAAATTTCCCGATGTATCTGTAATGCTTAAAAACGTATTGGTTAAAGACTCACTTTATGAAAAACACAAGCATGCTTTTTTTGAAGGAGAAGCAATTTATATTAAACTTGGTATAACAAAACTCATACGGCAAAAATCTGCACTAACAGGTCTTAAAATAGTAAGAGGTAGCTTTTATCAATATACAGATGCCAGCGGTTATTCTAATGATTACTTGTATAAGGCTAAAAAAGATGCTGAGCAGAATAAAGGTCCGAGAGGTAAAAATGAATTAAAGAATATCACTTTCGAACAAGTTAGGGTTACGTTGGACGATCAGCGAAGAAAGAAATTTCACGACTTTGCTGTGAAGGATTTTTCAGCTGATCTTGATGATAATGATTCTGCGTTTTTAGTATTAGATGTTAATGCTGATATACTGGTGAACAGTTTATCATTTAATGTGCCTCGTGGTAGTTTTATTAAAGGTAAAACCTTTGTTGGCGACTTTAAAATCAAGTATAATAAGCTGCAAAAACAACTACAGTTTGATGATATTGAAGTGGCTATTTCTAAACAGCCATTTAAATTTTCCGGCAAATTCGACTTAGAGGGGAGTAATCCGCAATTCAGCTTAAAGGTAAACACAAGGAATATTTTATACCCTTTTGCCAAAACACTTGTAACAGAAAAAATTGCTAAAGCCTTATCGATAGTTTCACTGGATAAAAAGGTAGATGTAGATGTATCAGTTTCAGGACCGTTAAGAGCAGAGCCACTGATCAGAATATCCTGGCTTACGAATAATACGAACTTAAAAACACCTTTTCTAGATTTTCAAAATGCATCATTCAGTGGCAGTTATACTAACGAGGTAGTTAAGGGCAAAAAACGAAATGACGAGAATAAAAAAATAGAATTAAACGACTTTAAAGCAGAATGGCAAGGTCTCCCATTAACTTCTAATAACCTCCAGATAGTTAATCTTGTAAACTCAACAGTTATATGCGATTTACAAACCGCTTTTCCGCTTGTAAGGCTTAATAAAATAATCAACACTAGTTCCA
>DASVST010000154.1:0-2700 GCA_036387965.1 Segetibacter sp.
CATGTCAACAACAACAAAATCACAGATTGATTTTTCATTGAAGTACAAAGTGGCTGATATGAGCCTTGCTGATTGGGGCCGCAAGGAAATTCGTCTTGCGGAGGCAGAAATGCCAGGCCTTATGAGCATTCGCGAAGAATATGGTTCTTCTCAACCATTGAAAGGTGCACGCATTGCAGGTTGTCTTCACATGACGATTCAAACTGCAGTTCTTATCGAAACTTTGATTGCACTTGGCGCAGAAGTTAAGTGGAGCTCATGTAATATCTTTTCTACGCAGGATCATGCTGCTGCTGCAATTGCTGCTGCAGGTATTGGTGTATTTGCATGGAAAGGTCAATCTCTTGAAGAGAGTGATTGGTGTATTGAACAAACATTATTCTTTGGTGGTGCTGACCGTCCGTTGAATATGATCCTGGATGACGGTGGTGATTTAACAAACATGGTTTTCGACAAATATCCTGAGCTTATCCAACACATTAAAGGATTAAGTGAAGAGACTACAACAGGCGTTCACCGTTTGTATGAGCGTATGGAAAAAGGTACATTACCAATTCCTGCAATCAACGTTAACGATAGCGTTACCAAATCTAAATTTGATAACAAATATGGTTGTAAAGAAAGTTTAGTAGATGCGATCCGTCGTGCTACTGATGTTATGATGGCTGGTAAAGTTGCTGTTGTTGGCGGATACGGTGATGTAGGTAAAGGTTCAGCAGAAAGTTTACGTGGTGCTGGTGCAAGAGTTATCGTTACCGAGATCGATCCTATTTGTGCTTTACAAGCTGCAATGGACGGATTTGAAGTTAAGAAAATGATTGATGCAGTTAAAGAAGCTGACATCATTGTTACAGCTTCTGGTTGTCGTGACTTGATCACTAGTGAGCATTTCAAATCAATGAAAGACAAAGCGATCGTTTGTAACATTGGTCACTTTGATATCGAAATTGATATGGCTTGGTTGAATGATAACTACGGTCATACAAAAGACACCATCAAGCCACAAGTTGACATTTATAATGTTGATGGTAAAGATGTAATTGTATTGGCTGAAGGTCGTTTAGTTAACCTTGGTTGTGCAACGGGTCATCCAAGTTTTGTAATGAGTAATTCATTTACAAACCAAACACTTGCTCAATTAGAACTTTGGACAAATACTGACAAGTACGAGAACAAAGTTTATGTTCTTCCTAAACACCTTGATGAGAAAGTTGCACGTTTGCACCTTGCGAAAATTGGTGTTGTATTAGATGAGTTGACTGATGCTCAATCAGAATATTTAGGCATTAGCAAGAACGGACCGTTCAAGCCGGAGATGTATAGATATTAATTTACAAGGTCTAATACTTTGTATAATATTAAAAACCGCTTCAATTGAAGCGGTTTTTTTGTAATCTTATTATATTGGATTTAGTCTTATAGTAGTCTATTCTGTTCTTAAGCTTTTAATCGGGTTAGATAATCCCGCTTTTAATGCCTGGAAACTAACTGTTAGCAAGGCTATTATACAAGCACCAATCGCTCCTATTACAAATACAACCCAGCTAATCTCTACCCGGTAAGCAAAGTCCTGCAACCAGTTGCTCATCATCCACCATGTGAGTGGAAAAGCTATCATACTTGCAAGTATTACCAGCTTCAGAAAATCTTTTGATATTAAAAACGCGATACCCTGTAATGTTGCTCCTAACACCTTTCTTATGCCGATTTCTTTAGTGCGACGCTCTGCTGTATAAGCGGCTAAGCCGAACAAACCAAGACATGAAATAAAGATGGTAAGTATGGCAAACAACTTTGATAGCTGTCCTATCAGGTTTTCGCTCTTAAACATCTTATTGAACTCTTCATCTAAAAATTTATATTCGAAAGGGTATCCTGGATTATGGGTTTTTAAAACGCCTTCAACTTTAGTAAGTGCAGCATTCATATCCGTGTTAGGCTTAAAGCGGATGGCCAAATAGTTTACTGAAGAAGGCTGGCAGAATAGTGCTATGGGAGCACTCTTGCCATACATATCGTTGTATAAAAAGTTCTTAACCACGCCTACAACCCTTCTGTCAGAATTCCCATATTTCAAGACCTCACCTACAGGGTTTTCTTTCCCTATAAGTTCAGCGAACGATTCATTAATAATAATATTTGCAGTATCCTTATCTGCATCATCATAAAAATCTCTTCCGTGTTTTAACTGCATCCCTAATGTATTAATATATTGAGGGCTTACGAATTCTTGTGTTATTAATATTTTCTTGTTAGGATCCTTTCCGGGCCAGGTAAAAATGTCTCCGTTGTTACCTATTTGTATTACACGCTGGTTACTTACCGCAGCATTTTGTACCACACCTGTAGCAAGAAGATCATGATGAACAGCGGGAAAATGTTCATTCATCTTACCTTGCATATTCAAATAGATCAGGTTCTCTTTATTATACCCTAATTGCCTGTTCTTTACATGCTGTATTTGCTGGTAGATTATTACAGTCCCAATAATGAGCGTAATAGAAATAGCGAATTGTGTTACTACAAGTCCTTTCCTTATCATGCCGGCACTTGTTCCGCCTTTTATCTTTAATCCCTTAAAAACGGTTATGGGTTTAAACGATGAGAGGTATAAGGCAGGATAGCTACCCGCAACCAGTCCGCATATTAGCGCTATGCCTACCAAAGCAGCTAAATGAATTGGTTTAAAAATATCGACAA
>DASVST010000155.1:0-2301 GCA_036387965.1 Segetibacter sp.
CCTCTCCTATCTCCACTTTCTACTAATTTGGTATAATCAGATTTAATCTCATCAAGCAGCAATTTACGTAGTTCATTGTTAGAGATGCTGGCGTATGAATCTGCAACATCTACTGCATCTTCAAGAGTTCCGGTACGCTCAAGACCTGCTGCGAAAGATTTCATTAAAACTTCCGCATTGCCTTTTTCCATTTTTTTTAAGAAATTATCCAGGGTGTTATAACCTGCCGCAACTTTTATAAACTTTTTGAAATGATCGAAGTTCACACTCATCAACAGGCTATCTCCACTCGGGGTTTTCATCCGTTGGAAAATGCGATCGTAAACTTTCAAATAACTACTTGTGTATATTTCAGTTTCACCCATTACACATAAATAATACAATTCCTGAGGGTTAAGTGGTTCCACTTCCTTCATCCTAATATTATCAGGCGAATCGTGTAATCCATTTATAACATTGATAAAATCATCCACAGCTTTTTTCTTCAACATAGCCTTCACTGCGCTAGCTACCAAAGGCGTATCACCATTATGAATACGACCGGCATAATCTATTTGAGTGTTTACAAGCATTCTATAATACTTGTACTTATTATCAAGGTTCTTCTCAACATCTGCCAGCGATATTTTTCCTTTGTAGAGGTTATCTAAGAATGGAAAATACAACCTGCCTGCACTCATTAAAGCTAACTTGCTGATCAACTTTACAAGTGGATCGTCCATAGCATGAATTCTTTTACCGAGTCCACTACTTGTTGATTGAGCATAGTCATATAAATCTTCAGGTCGCCTGTATGCTACCTTTTTGATAAGGCTATCGGCATTAGCCATGTTCGGATTCTTTTGCAACGTTGGTAGTATCAGCTCAGGATTACGCTCTAAAGATTTGCTCAAAAGAATATCCCGACTTTCTGCGACGCCTTTACTTTTTGAAAAAGCAAACGAGTTTAGAAGAATCTGCCCGATAGTAAGTTCGTTTTCTTGAATAACATTTGCAACAGACAAACCAGCCTTCTCTGCTTCTAAAGCGGCTGAAAAAGCAGTTATTAGTTGTGGGTATTCACTTATCTGCATACCCCTCATATACCTTATGTTAGTGTGAAGCGCAACTAAAACTTCATTTAACCCACGCAGATACTTTATTTTTCCGTTGTTGTCTATTGCATTATCACCCTCAATGCTATTCTGAAGTGCATCGATGCGACTATTGGTTTGCGGGAAGATTTCGTTCTCAGGCTTATTGTACTTATCAAGTGCTCTTTGCGATTTATCAATGTTCTCATGCCAGATTAAACGCATGAAGGGTATTTTAAGCTGTTGCTGAGCCTGAACACTTATCGAAATTACCAGTAAATAAAGGAGAAAGTAAATTTTTGACCTCATGTGCTTCATAACGCAAAAATACGACCAAAGTGTACGTAGTGTTGGTTTACATATAAGATTCTGGTTAGAACTTCTCCAATTTTAATTTACTTAACAATTAAATAATAAAACGTTTCATTGAGGGGCACGGCTTAAAATTACTTTTGTGCAAATAGTTGTTAATGGAATTAAAAGGAAAGCGGGTTTTAATAGCTGATGACGAACCCGATATAATAGAGATCATTAACTACAACCTTGTAAAGGAGGGATATGAAACCTTTACTGCCAAAAATGGTGAGGAAGCCCTGGAAAAATCAAAAGAATTAAATCCAGACCTGGTGATACTTGATATTATGATGCCGGGGAAAACAGGTATGCAAGTTTGCGAAATTCTTCGGGCAAATCCTGCCTTCAACGATACTTTAATAATATTTTTAACTGCTTTAAACGATGAAGCTTCGCACATAAAGGGATTAGAATGTGGGGCAGACGATTATATAAGTAAACCTATTAGTCCAAGAGTATTGGTAAGCAGGGTTAATGCTATCTTCAGGCGAACATTAAAAGAAGAAGGAAGTATCTTTAAAATTGATAACATAACGATTGATCCAACCAGGTTTATAGTTAACATTGATGAGAAAGATGTGATTCTTGCAAAAAAGGAGTTTGAATTGCTTCACCTACTTGCATCTAAGCCAGGAAGAGTTTTTTTACGCAACGAAATACTAAGCCATGTATGGGGTTCGGATGTAATTGTTGGGGATCGAAGTATTGATGTTCACATTAGAAAAATAAGACAAAAAATGGGCGTTGATTGAATCACAACCGTTAAAGGAGTTGGGTATAAATTTGATTCTGCACAAAACTGATACCCATCTACATAAAAGGTCTCTGTTTAACTTATCAATAGCTTTGTCTTAATGTTCAATACCAAAAATCC